>JBILXX010000109.1:0-11222 GCA_044378095.1 Polaromonas sp. | reverse complement strand
GCGCGATGGCTGCAAAGCCGCTTCGGGCTACGCCCTACGCAGCTTTGCAGTCATCGCAAACAAAATAGAAAAAGCGGACAATCTATTTGCTCTAAAACCGGACAGTTCTATTTACTGCTGACAGCCAACAAAGACCGGTCAAGGCACACTACAGGCATGACACACCAAAAAGTTATCCCCGCCTTTGTCTGGCCACTGCCCATCGCGCTTTTTGCGTTGCTTTCAGGCTGCGCCGCCACTGGCCCCAGCAGCCCATCGGCCAAGCCCGTGCTGTATCCCAACGCCACGTTCACCCGTGTGGGTGATGTACAAGCCAAAGCCGAAGTGGATGGCTGCATGGCGCGGGCAGCGCAGGCTGGTTTGACGCCGGACCAACGAAGCAATGAAGTCGGCAAGCGCGCGGGCGAAGGCGCAGCCACAGCGGGCGTGGCATCTGCCGTGGGTGCGCTGATCACCGGGCGCAGCAGCGACATTTTGCGGGCTGGCGCTGCAGGCGCAGCCATTGGCGGCTCGGCGGGAGCGGTGTCGGGGGCTTTCAACAACGACAAGGTCAACCCGGTTTACCGCCAGTTTGTGCAGCGCTGCCTGCAAGAAAAAGGCTTTGATGTGATTGGCTGGAATTAATTGCCATCATCTTTTTCTCTGCTGTCGGTGCAGACCGGCTCTGCACGCCGGGTCAAAATCGGCGAACGCACCCTGTTAACAGCCATCAATAAGCAACCGGTTCACGGCCACGTGCCCGTCATGCCGTTGGGACTGATGGGCGACGAACAGGCAGATCTGTCGATTCACGGCGGGCTTGAAAAAGCCATCTACGCCTACCCGTCAGAGCACTATCCGTTTTGGCGAGACGCACGACTTAATGCTGGCGTCAGCCCGATGGATGAAGCGCTGCCCTACGGCACCTTGGGTGAAAACCTGACGCTGGCGGGCTTGCTGGAAACCGATGTCTGGGCCGGCGACGTGCTGCAATTTCCCAACTGCGCGCTGGCTGTGACAATCCCACGCGAGCCGTGCCACAAATTCAACGCTGCGATGGGTTTTAGCCAGGCCACGAAGCTGATGGCTCGCACCGGTTTTTGCGGCTTTTACCTGGCGGTGCGCGAGGCTGGCAGCATCCATGCAGGCGAGCCTTTCGAGCTGATACCAGGCCGCCGCAGCGCGAGCATTGTGCAGTTGTTCAATGCCAAGATGTTCAAGTACTTGCGCTAATCGCTTTAAATTACTATTATTTCGATAGCTGCTTACGCAAATATTTATTGGTTAAAACACCGTTTTTATACCAATTCCCAGCCTCTAATGCTGCTCCACGGCATCAAAACCCGCCAAACCCAACGCGGCCAGCACCTGCTGGATGTGTTCTTTGCCGCGCGTCTGGATCACCAATTCAATTTCGACGTTTTGCGCTGACAGCAGCGTGAAGGCGCGCTGGTGATGCACTTCGTCAATGTTCGCGCCTGCCTCGGCTACGGTGGCGGTGATTTTGGCCAGCGCGCCGGGTACATCCCGCACACTGACGGTGATGCGCGCCAGGCGGCCTGCCCGCACCATGCCGCGCTCGATGATGGAGGCCAGCAGCAGCGGGTCAATGTTGCCGCCGCACAGCACCAGGCCCACTTTTTTACCAGCAAACCGTTCTGGGTATTTCAGCAGCGCTGCCAGCCCAGCTGCGCCTGCACCTTCGACCAGCGTTTTTTCAATCTCCAGCAGCATCACCATGGCTTGTTCAATGTCGCCTTCATCGACCAGCAGCATGTCACTGACCAGCGTCTTGATGATGGCAGTCGCTATCACGCCTGGCGTGCCGACGGCGATGCCATCGGCAATGGTGCTGCTGCCTTGCGGGTGCTGTGTGCCCTTGATGGCGTTGACCATGCCGGGAAAGCGTGAGGTTTGGACTCCCACAATCTCAATGCTGGGGTTGATGGCCTTGGCCGCGGTGGCAATACCAGCGATCAGGCCGCCGCCGCCGACGGCAATCACCAGGGTGTCGAGGTCGGGCTCAGCGCGCATCATCTCCAGCCCAACCGTGCCCTGACCCGCCACAATCGCTTCATCGTCGTAAGGGTGAACAAACACCAGCCCCTGGCTTTGCGCCAGACTCAGGGCGTGGGTGCGGGACTCGTCCAGCCTATCGCCATGCAGCACCACTTCAGCGCCAAAGCCGCGTGTGCGTTCAACCTTCACGCCTGGGGTAAAACGCGGCATCACGATCACGGCGCGTATGCCTAGCCGCTGCGCATGGTAGGCCACGCCCTGGGCATGGTTGCCTGCACTCATGGCGATGACGCCACGGCGTTGTTCCTCAACCGTCAGTTGCGCCAGTTTGTTGCACGAGCCGCGTTCTTTAAAAGACGCGGTGTACTGCAAATTTTCAAACTTCAAAAAAACCTGCGCACCGGTGATTTGCGACAGCGTACGCGATTCCACGCAAGGCGTGTTGAGCAAATGACCATGCAAGCGCTCTGCGGCGCGTTCGATATCGGTGAGGGTGATCACGTTGGGTCCTGACATTGAAAATGGCCTTGATGATGGCCAGGGAATTTAAAGGCCGACTGGGTAAGTCACTGATTTGGATGGATTATGAATGTCGTTGTGTGGCGTATTGCACACGATCCGGCATTTCACAGTATTCCCCACAACCCCAAGCTGCGTTATGGTGAAGCCGTGATGTTTCTGGCGCGCTCTTTTCCTTTTTTGGAGGTGTGATGAAAGCCAAGTATTCCGCTGGTGATTTGCTGCTGTCCCCCGGCCTGAAGGATGCGCCTGTGCTCGACCTGATGTGCTCGCACTTTGTGCTCACACTGGCGGCGCGACAGGGTGGCAAGTTCAATGTACGGCGCGACCTGAACAGTTTGCTGTCGCTGTCGGGCAGACACCTGGTATGGCCGCAGCCAGCCCTGCTGCGCCTGCGTGAATTTTTAGGCCGCCGCTGCAAAGACAATGATTTTTGGCGTGGCCACGACGCTTTGAGCGACGCTGAATTCATGCAGCGCCATGGCACCTGGCGCGGCCCGTATGAGGAAGGCACACTGTTTTTTTACCTTGACGAGCACGCCAAAGACCAGCCCAAAGATTTGCTGTCAGTCCTCAGCGCCACTGGTGAATACCTGACACAAACACTTAAAAAGCAGTCCACGCTGGTTGAGAAAAACATCGACGCACTGGCCAACCTCTTGCTGCTGAACCGTGCCGAGCGTGCGCTGCTTTTGTACGGTACGCTGGCACGCTACCAAAGGGACCTGCGTTCGCTGCTGGTTGAGTTCAAGGTCAACAACGCACCCGAGGCCTATGCCGCGCTGGCTGATGTGGCAGGCGTCAAGGCGCATGAACTGGCCGAAGCGCTGCGCGCAGGTTCGCGCCTGGAACGCATTGGCATGGTCGAAAACCTGATCTCCGAGCACAACATCACCGACCTGGCCGACCTGATGAAGGTCAGTGAAAAGCTGCCGCCCGTGCTGATGCGCAAATACCGCGACAACAACGAGCTGATGGCCGTTTTCACCCGGCCCAGCGTACTCAGCGAACTGGCCTTGAACGATTTTGCATTTGTCAAGGAAGACGCCGATGTGCTGGTGTCGCTGCTTAAAAACGCAGTGGCCAGCAAAGAGCAGGGTGTAAACATGCTGCTGTATGGCCCGCCCGGTACGGGCAAAACCGAGCTGGCCAAAGTGGTGGCACAGGCCGCAGGGCTGAACCTCTTTGAAGTCGAACATGCTGACCGGGACGGGAATTCTTTGAGCGGGCGTGACCGCTACCGTTCGCTGCAAATCGCGCAGGTGTTCCTCAAAGGCAGCCAGCAGTCAGCGCTGCTGTTTGATGAGGTAGAAGACGTGTTTCCGCCGATCACCAGCGAGGCGGCGCAACTGATGGCGCGCTCTGAACAGTTGCCCGCGCCGGGCAGCAGTTCCGTCAATGGCAAGGCCTGGGTGAATCAGATTCTGGAGTCCAATACCGTGCCGACGCTGTGGGTCACCAACCGCATCGAGCAGATTGACCCGGCCTTCAGACGCCGTTTTGCCTACCACCTTGAATTGCGGTCGCCGCCACCCGGTGCGCGTGAAGGCTTGCTGCGCAAAACGCTGGAAGGCGTAGAAGTCAGTGATGCGTTTGTCGCCAGGCTCACAGCACGCAAAGGCTTGACACCAGCGCAGATACGCACAGCGGTGCGCTTTGCCCGCCTGGCGGCTTCACCTGCATCAGCACAGATGGAACCATTGATTGAGCGGCAGCTGAGAAACGCCGATATCGCGCTGGGTAACAAGCTAGATGCCGCAGGCCGCAAAAGCGTGACCACCTATGACCTGGGCATGCTGAACGTCGAATCGCGCTTTGAGATTCCCCGCATCGTTGAAGCACTGAAAACCCGGGGTCACGGCGCGCTTTGCTTTTACGGTGCACCAGGTACCGGCAAAACCGCACTGGCCGAGCACATTGCCAAAGCGCTCGACAAGCCGCTCATCATCAAGCAGGCGAGCGACCTGATGAGCAAATACGTCGGCGAGACCGAGCAGAACATGGCGGCCATGTTCAAGGAGGCTGAAGAAGAAAAAGCCGTGCTGCTGCTGGACGAAGCCGACAGCTTTTTGCAAGACCGGCGCGGCGCCCAGCGCACCTATGAGGTGACCGAAGTCAATGAAATGCTGCAGGGCATGGAACGCCACCACGGCATCTTCATTTGCACCACCAACCTGCTGGACAGCATTGACCAGGCAGCACTGCGGCGCTTTACTTTCAAGATCAAATTCATGCCGCTGACGGCGGAGCAGCGTCAAACCATGTTTGTCACAGAAGCCCTGGCCCATGACGCGGCCTTGATGACCGACGAGCTGCGCGCCCGACTGGCCAAGCTCACGCAAATCTGCCCAGGTGACTTTGCAGCAGTCAAGCGGCAGACGGATATTCTGGCGGCAGAGTTTTCAGCCGATGAGTTCATGAGCCAGCTGGAAGCCGAGCACCGCATCAAGCCCGAAGTGCGTGAGGCGCGCAGCATGGGGTTTGTGCATTAAACGCCTGCACCAGCATTTTTACGGCAAAGAAGACTCTTTTCAAGCATCAAATTGGCTTGAAAGCCAATAGATACGTGCGCAAGCAGCTACTAATAATATAGCGATTAAAGCTTCAAAAACCGAATGACTTTACCCGAGCCATCGTTCATCTCTTTGACCGCAGCCAGCAACTGGGTCAAGGCACTTTCAGCCTGCGCCGGGAATGGCGCACCTGGTTCGTTGTAGTGACTCAGGGCAATGTTAAAACGCAGCGGCTCGCGCTCGGGCAGCTCGTTGGTGGCGCGCAGGCCTGCTGCAAGAATTTTGGTGGCCACATCGTTGGCGTCGTTGGCAGTGACCGGGCCTTCCATCAGCAGCGCAAACTGGGTCTCGCCAAGCCGCGCGACGGTGTCCGCCGAGCGCGCCACACTGCGAATACGCACGGCTGCCATGACCAGCGCGCGGTCAGCCGTGTCTCTGTTGTACTTTTTAAGCAGCTCTTCATAGTTTGTCAGCTCAATGGCCAGCAATGCAAACGGCTGGTGGTAACGCGGCGTCACGCCCAACACCTGCTGCAGCTTTTGGTGCACGATTTTGGCGGTGTAGACGCCTGTCAGGGGGTCTGAGTAGCGCACGCTGCTGGCACGCAGGTTGATGCTACGGCCTTGGGCCATGCGGCGGTACAGGCCATAAAACAGGATCGGCACCTCGATGGCTGACCCGATCAGCATGGCATATTCTGTCCAAAAGCTCGATGGAATCGCACCGTAATTGCGCAGCAGTGGCAGCATGGAGGCGGCCAGGATGGGCGAAAAGCCATAGGCCACCCAGCGCGAGTGCTTGTCACCTGAATAAACGGCCACCAGCACGACGGTCAGCATCAAAAACAGATCCAGGCTTAACAGCCAGTTGTAAACACTGAAAGTCAGCTGCGTCTGTAGCAGCATGTCCAGGAGACCAGCCAGTGGCAGCAACACGACAAGCGTCACCACAGCCTTGTCAAGTGCAGGCGAAAAACGCCTGGGCATGACCACGGTACGCACAAACCAGGTGGCGGCTGCCACGGCAAGAACAAAGGTAAACGTCAAACCCCGATTCAATGCCGGCCACTCTGGCCACCAGTAAAGCCCGGCAACACTGGTAAACATGCCTTGCGACAGCGTGAACAAGGCAATGTACAAAGCATAAGTGCCAAAACCCGCATCACGATAAGCCACTGTGTTGGCCAGCGCCAGAACCACAATCAGGGCTGCTAAACCAAAATAAGCCCCCAACAGAATATGACTCAGCAGCTCTGTTTCAAGCAGTTGCGTATCCGTCACGATGCGCGGCATCACCGAGTAAGGCACGCGGGCATGCTCGATTTTGACGAAATAGCGGACCTGCTTGCCCGAGTCGTAAGAAAGTGAAAACACCGGGTAACGACCGGGCTGCGTCCAGTTGCTGATGGCCCGGCGGTCACCCGCCTGCTGAACCGCCCATTGGCCGTCTTGACCCCGGTAATACAGGCTCACATCATCAACACCGGGTAATGGGACAGTCAGACGCCAGTGCAATTGCGGGCGATTGTTGACCGCATCAAACTGAAGCCACAAAGCGCCGTTACCGATCAAGAAGGGAGCGCCGGGTTGAACCTCTGAAAAAGTGCTGTCAGGTAGCGCTTCAATCTGATCCTGGGTGAGCAGCCCCGTGTTGTCCTGAAAATACCGCAAGGCGAGCTCAAGATTCAGCGGTGGGGTACTGCCGAGCGCGACCACAGAGCCTTCGGGAACGGCATTGGCAGCTGGCACAGACGCACTCTGGCTGGCAGGTAACAGAACCTGGGCATACGCGCTGCAAGCCATCAAAAGGTTCAGCAGCAGTGCCAGCAGGGTGTGCTGTCGATACATTGATGCGCTCCGAAAGTTACTTCAGAAAGTTTGACAGTGTACTTTGCTGTCAGGTGCAGCAAGATGCGAAATATTGTGCTGCCACTAGGCGCAGACCCGTAACACCTCGGCCCCATAGGCTTGCAGCTTTTTGGTGCCGATGCCGGCAATGCCTTCCAGGTCACGGGCTGACAGCGGCGCACGTTCGGCAATGGCACGCAGCGTTGAGTCATGAAAAATAACAAACGCAGGCAGGTTGTGCTCGCGCGCGACTTCAGCCCGCCAGGCTTTGAGCTGGGCCAGGCGTTCAAGTGCGCCTGCGTTGAGCGCCGCCTCAGCGAGGCCTTTGGCAGACGTTTTAGTCACTTTTTTAACGCGGCTGGCTTTTTCAGCGCCGGTTTGCTCGCGCAGCATAACGCCGACCTGGCCTTTGAGAACCTGGCGTGCGTCGGGCAGCAATTGCAGCGTGCTGAAAGCTTCAGCATCCACGTAGACCATGTTTTTGGCGATGAGTTGGCGCAGTACGGCGCGCCATTGCGCCTCGCCCAAATCGCTGCCAATGCCAAAGGTCGAGAGCTTGTCATGGCTGTGCTGCAAGACTTTTTCAGTTGCCTTGCCGCGCAAAATATCCATCAAATGCCCAGCGCCAAAACTGATGCCGCTGGCCTGCTGCACGCGGTAAATACAACTCAGCATTTTGCGGGCAGCGTCGGTTGCATCCCAGACGGCGGGTGGGTTCAGGCAATTGTCACAGTTGCCACAAGGCAGGCTCTCCTCATCAAAATAATGCAACAAGCTGACCCGCCTGCAAGCTGTGCCTTCCGCCAGATTCAAAAGCGCATCGAGCTTGCCGCGCATCACCGCTTTGAACTCTTCACTCGCCGCTTCGCTGGTGTCAATCATGCGGCGCTGGTTGACGACATCGTTCAGGCCGTAGGTCATCCAGGCGTTGGCGGGCAACCCGTCGCGGCCTGCGCGGCCTGTTTCCTGGTAGTAGCCTTCAATGTTTTTGGGCATGTCCAGGTGGGCTACAAAGCGCACGTCGGGTTTGTCAATGCCCATGCCAAAGGCAATCGTGGCCACCATCACCATGCCGTCGTCACGCAAGAATTTGTCTTGTCGTTCTTGCCGCAGGCCCGAGTCCAGCCCCGCGTGGTAAGCCATGGCGTTGATACCGGCGCCTTGCAGCGTATCGGCTATTTCTTCTACCCGCTTGCGGGACTGGCAGTACACGATGCCAGCCTCGCCCGCGTGTTCAGACTGGATAAAGCGAAGCAGTTGCCGGGTGGCATCGGTTTTTTCAACAATGGTGTAGCGGATGTTGGGGCGGTCAAAGCTTGAAACGAATTGCGCCGCGCTTTCTAACTGAAGGCGCTCCACCATGTCTTGCCGCGTCAGCGCATCGGCTGTCGCGGTAAGCGCCATGCGCGGCACGTTGGGGAACAGCTCATGCAGCAGACTCAAACTGCGGTATTCAGGCCTGAAGTCATGGCCCCACTGGCTGACGCAATGCGCCTCGTCAATTGCAAACAGGCTCAGCTTGCCGCGCGCATTCAGCCCGCGCAGCAAGTCTTTCATGCGCGGCGTGTTAATACGCTCCGGCGCTGCGTACAGCAGTGTCAGCTCGGCGCTTTGCAGCTGCTTTTCAATCGCGCTGCTTTCGTCAAAGCTCTGGGTTGAATTTAAAAACGCTGCCGACACCCCCGCCTCGTGCAGCGCGCCCACCTGGTCATGCATCAGCGCAATCAGGGGCGACACCACGATGGTCACGCCATGCCCTGCGTTTTGCCGTGCAATCGCCGGGATCTGGTAGCACAGCGACTTGCCGCCGCCAGTGGGCATCAACACCAGCGCGTCACCGCCGTTGACCACATGCTCAACGATGGCAGCTTGCGGTCCGCGAAAGTCAGAATAGCCAAAGACCTCGCCCAGAATGCTGAGCGGGGACGGTTGTTGCATCAGTGGAGTCAATTTGAAGTTGCCTATTTGCTACAAATACAGGAGCTGCTTGCGCGCGTATTTGTTGGTCTAAAGGCCAATTTGATGGGTAAAAAGGACAGTTTTTGGCTATTTTGACGCCAAAACCAGCGCAAGCCTACATCTGCTCCCAGGGCAAGCCGTCAAAGCGCCAGCCGGACTGGGTGGAGCGCTTGAAGTTGTCGTCCAGCTCGCCCTCAAAGCCATGCACCACATGCTGCACATCGGTAAAGCCGGCATCTTCCAGCGCCTTGCCGGCCGCAAGGGTGCGCTGGCCCGAGCGGCAAATCAGCAGCAGCGGCTGATCTTTGCCAGTGGCCTCTTGCGCCACGGTAGCAGCAAACTTGTCAGCATCAGGCTGCAAATCAGGGTAGTCATACCAGGGCACATTGACCACACCGGGCGGGCGACCGACGTACAGTGATTCGATTTCCATCCGCACGTCAACAAACAGCGCGTCGGGATGGGCGTCGAGCCAGGCTTTGGCTTCTTTGGGTTGTAGGTTTTTCATGGCGATAGGGGCTGGATGCCATATTGTCATTGAAAGTGCTCGGTCAAAAGCCCTCCCCTTAAAATGCAACCATGAAACCGATTACCTACACCCGTGGCCAGCAGCTGCCCGCCATTCTTGAAAAACGCATCGCCATTTTGGATGGTGCGATGGGCACGATGATTCAGCGCTTCAAACTGAGCGAAGCACAGTACCGCGGTGAGCGGTTCAAAAATTTTCATAAAGCCATCAAGGGCAATAACGAACTTCTGAGCCTGACGCGGCCGGATGTGATTGCGGACATTCATGAAAAGTACCTGGCTGCGGGTGCAGACATGATTGAAACCAACACCTTTGGCGCGACAACTGTGGCTCAGGCGGATTACGACATGGCTGAGCTGGCGGTTGAAATGAACTATGAGTCAGCCCGCATTGCACGCGCGGCTTGCGACAAATATTCAACGCCTGACAAACCCCGTTTTGTGGTGGGCGCACTCGGCCCCACCCCCAAAACCGCCAGCATCAGCCCCGATGTGAACGACCCTGGCGCGCGCAACACCAGTTTTGAAGAGCTGCGAAAGGCTTACTACGAGCAGACTGAAGCGCTGGTCAAAGGCGGCAGTGATGTGCTGCTGGTCGAAACGATTTTTGACACGCTCAACGCCAAGGCTGCGCTGTTTGCGATTGACGAGTATTTTGAAAACTCCGGCGAGCGCCTGCCGCTGATCATCAGCGGCACCGTGACAGACGCTTCGGGCCGCATTCTGAGCGGCCAGACCGTGACCGCCTTTTGGCACAGCATTCGCCACGCCCAGCCGCTGGCTGTGGGCCTGAACTGCGCCTTGGGCGCAACGCTGATGCGCCCTTACATACAAGAGCTGGCGCGCGTGGCGGGTGACACCTTCATCAGTTGCTACCCCAATGCAGGTTTGCCCAACCCGATGAGCGACACCGGCTTTGACGAAACACCCGATGTCACGTCGCGTTTGCTGCATGAGTTTGCAGCGGAAGGCCTGGTCAACATCGTGGGGGGCTGCTGCGGCACCACGCCAGACCACATAGCGGCAATTGCGCAGGCTGTGGAACCCGTGGCCAGGCGGGGTTTGAATGCTGGGCTTTTCTACCGCGAGGCAGCCTGAGCTGTTCAGGTCGGCATGAGATGGTCAATCTCCTGCTGCATGGCCTGCACCAACTGCGTATACATCTTGAGTTTTTCAGACGTATCACGCAGCCGTTCGGCAATTCGCAGGGACACCGCAAACATCAGCTTGGTGGCGGTGTGAGGGTCTTCTTCACCCAGCTTTTCAAGCGCGGCGCAGGTTAAAACGGCGCAGCGCGAATCGATGGTGGCTGTGCAGGATGCCAGGCGAGCCTGCCCATCGACCAGACCCATTTCGCCAATCAGGCTACCGGGGCCCAGCACCGTCACTGTGACGGGTGTGCGGCGGCTGACGACGATGTTTTCAACCGTGACTTCCCCTTCGAGCAGCAACATCATGTAGCCGGTATCGGTTTCGTCGCCTTCCCTGATGAAAGTTGTGCCCATCGCTATTTTGCGCGGGGTCATGTAGCTGACCACGGTGAAGGCTTCCTCGCGCGTCAGCTGCATCAGCGCCGTTGGCGCTATCAGCAGTTTGGCAGCCAGCTCGGCTGTGCTGGAGCCTTCAATGGCGCGCATGCGGTCTTTGGGGTCGAGCTTTTCAGGCGCAGCAGAGGAAATACCCTTTTTGCCACGAAACAAATTTTTAAACATGGGAATTCCGGTGGTCTGGTTGTCAGCAGTAAATGATTTGTCCGGTTTTTAGCAAGTAATCTGTCCGGTTTATGGAGAAGGGATGCAAGACACCCCCATAAGCCGGGCCCGCTACATGCAGGAGAACCGCAAGATGAGATTTTTAG
>JBILXX010000108.1:0-11285 GCA_044378095.1 Polaromonas sp. | reverse complement strand
GGCCTGGCAGGGGCCTCTTTGAAAAGAAAAAATCCAAAAACCTTCAAACCTCAGCTAACATCCAATCCGCTTCACACACAGAAATTCAGACACTCCCGGGTGTTCAGACCCCGCGTGCTGGTTTACATTGCTGTGCTTACTGCTGTTACCACCGGTCTGTTGTGGAGCCTGTTGGTTCGAAGCGATTTCAAGGTGGATGTCGAACGCGATCGTGGCTCCATTGCGCGCATGGTTGGGCAGGGCATGACTGAAAACGTTTACCGCCTGCAAATCATGAACGCCACAGAACAGGTTCAAAGTTATGTCATCCAGGTCAGGGGACTTGAAGGCGCACAAATTCTGCCAGACGTGGCGGTTGTCATTGAGCCCGCGAACTCCCGTTGGCTACCCTTACGCGTGCAAGTTCCACCTGGCCTGACCTCGGGCTCACATCCGATTTCCTTTGTCATTACTTCTCAAGCCGATCCTGCCAATTCAGTGGTTGAAAAATCAGTTTTTTTAGTCCCCCGATAACTGAATCTTTGACCACTTTTTAAACCCTGAATCATGATCAACCTCGCTAAACCCAATCTTTCGTCAATCACTGTACGCCCGTGGTACAAAGAGTTTTACGTCTGGATGGTCATTGCCGGGCCTGTGTCGGCTGTACTGGCCTGCGCTGTGACGGCTGTTTACATCTTTCAGGGGCCAGATGCCGTTGTGTCTGAAAATTACTATAAAGAAGGCCTTGCCCTGGAAAAGGAAGTGGGTCAAGCTCAGCCTGCCATGCAGCCCGCCAAAACCGGCCGCAATCACAGCGCGACGGGAGGTGTTAAAAATGACAAACCTTGACCTGCAAAAGTCTCGTGGAATCAAAAGGTGGGTGCTGATAAGCTGGCCTGCGTTTTTAGCAGCCTGTTTGCTGGAAGCGCTGGTCTTCGCTGCGGTAGATCCAAGCGAGGTGCATTGGCCGGGCCAGTCTTCTGAGCCCTCTCGCCAAGGGGTTTACACTGCCGCGTTCTTCTGTTTTTGGCTGATTTCCATGGCCTGCAGTAGCATGGTTTTATGGCTGAGCAAACCACCGCGTGACATCAACGATACTGCTCGTGGTTGACGATGCGCCTGAGCGCTTCTGAATCTCGAATATGGATCTGCCGCTGATTGACGGTGATCAGGCCGTCTTCGGCAAATTTTGAAAAGGTGCGGCTCACCGTTTCCAGGCTTAGCCCCAGGTAGCTGCCAATTTCTTCGCGAGTCATGCGCAAAATCAGATCAGACCCTGAAAACCCCCGTGCATGCATCCGCTTTAGCAAATTCAGCAAGAATGTGGCCAAACGCTCGTCGGCCCGCATGTTGCCGAGCAGATGCATAACCCCTTGTTCACGCACTATTTCACGGCTCATGATCCTGTGGACGTGGTGCTGAAGTGTTTTGATTTCCCGGGCTATTTCTTCAATTCGTTCAAAGGGAAGGGTGCAAACCTCGGTGTCTTCCAGCGCAATCGCGTCACAGGTATGGTACTCAGTGGCTATGCCATCGAGTCCAATTATTTCGCCAGCCATTTGAAAACCCGTAACCTGGTCTTGCCCGTTTTCAGAAGACACTGTGGTCTTTAAAAAACCGCTTCGAATGGCATACAGCGCATGAAAAGCATCCCCTGCCCGAAAAAGTGCGGCGCCTCGCTTGACAACAGGTCTTCTGGATACCAGCCCATCAATAAGGTCAATTTCTTCTGCGTCCATCCCAATCGGCATGCAGAGCTCCCGCATATTGCAATTAGAGCAGGCTATTTTGATAAATTGCTTGTCCACTTGGGCACCTGTTGCTGGTAAAAACTGTGATCTTACCGTGCCAGGTAAATGGTTGATGGCTAGAAATGTTGTTTTGGCAAGCATAAAGCGTTCCTGCTGGTTTTGAAGTTCCGCTGAAAAACGGGTAGCCTTGACCCAGCGCAAATGATATTTGGACTTCCGGGTGCATGATCCGAGTTAACCTCAAGGAATGTTTTGACGCCGTTTTTTTTGTCCCGTTTCCATGTAGGCATTTATGAACACATCTTGCAGGTCAAGACGCCGTGCAGTTGCTTTACCAGGACAAAGCCGTGGAATTAACTTTAGTTGCCACAGCCTTGTTCATGGGTTTGGCGGGTGGCCCGCACTGCGTGGCCATGTGCGGTGCGGCCTGCGCTGGTATTGGCCGAACTCAGGTTGGCCAAAGCGTGCGCGCCTTGTGGGTTTTCCAGGCGGGTCGTCTTCTGGGGTATTCAACTTTGGGGGCGTTGGCCGCTGCTTCAATGCAGGGCCTGGGCTGGCTCAGCATTCAATCTGCAGCCCTGCGCCCCGTCTGGACGCTTTTTCATGTCGCCGCAGCCTTGCTGGGTTTGATGCTGCTGTGGCAGGCACGCCAGCCGGTCTGGCTTGAAAACTCAGCCCGCAAGGTTTGGCAGAGTGTGCGCTCAATGACGGGCCAGTTAAAAGGAGGCGCGGCCCTAGCACCTGTTGGCTTGCTGGGTTTTTTATGGGCTTTGTTGCCCTGTGGCTTGTTGTATTCAGCACTTCTGGTTGCCGCCATGACCGGCAGTGCCGCGGAGGGCGCGGGTGTCATGGCCTTGTTTGCGTTCGGCAGTGGTCTGTCGCTGATGGCCGGGCCCTGGCTGTGGCTGCGCCTGCGGGGGCAGAGTTCTGGCCAGTGGGCGATACGCATCGCTGGATTGGCGCTGTTGGCCAGCTCGGTTTGGGCATTGTGGATGGGGTTGGTACACAACACGGCGCCTTGGTGCCTGAGTCCTTGATATTGCTTGAATCCGGGCTGAATTAGCTCTTACAATTCGGTTTTTCGGGGGGTGGTTCTCCGGATTTTATGGATGCAAGACATGTTCAAAAAGCAATTCTTACTGGTCGCCCTGTCGGCTTTGGTGTTGGTGGCATGTGGCAAAAAGCCCGATGCGCCCGCAACGACTTCAAATGCTGCCACGCCCGTGGCAGGCGCTGAAGAAAAAATCCTCAACATTTACAACTGGCCGGACTACATTGCTAAAGACATGGTGGCCAGTTTCGAAAAAGAGACCGGTATCAAGGTCAACTACCAGACCTTTGAGAACAACGAGGGTTTGCAGGCCAAGCTGGTGGCGGGAAACACGGGCTACGACATCGTGGTTCCTGGTGCCGTGTTTGCCAAAGCACAAATTGAAGCCGGCTTGCTGCAAAAGCTGGATAAAACCAAGCTGGGCAACCTTGCCAATCTTGATGCGTCGCTGATGGACAAACTCGTGACTGTGGATCCTGGCAATGCTTACCTGGTGCCATGGGCCTGGAGCTTCACGACAGTCGGCATCAACAAGGCCAAGGTAGCGCAAGCGCTGGGCAGCACGCCCCTGCCGACCAACGCCTGGGAGTTGGTGTTTAACCCGGCGTACACGTCAAAACTCAAATCTTGCGGCATTGCTTTTTTAGATTCGCCGACTGAGATCTTGCCGCCTGCGATGCATTATCTGGGCAAGAACGCTTATTCGAACGACACCGCCGATCACAAAGCCGCAGGCGAGATGCTGGCCAAGGTCAGGCCAGATATTCGGTTATTTTCGAGCACTATGATTGACGATCTGGCCAGCGGAAAAGCCTGCGTGGCGCTGGGTTGGGCTGGTGACATCAACATTGCACGCGCCCGCGCGATTGAAAACAAAAACGGCAATGACATTCAGACGCTGTTGCCATCCACCGGCGGGTTGATCTTTTTTGACAATCTGGCCATCCCCAAAGACGCCAAACGCCCGAACAACGCGCACGCTTTTATCAATTACTTTTTAAAACCCGAAGTCTCTGCCGCGCTCACCAATGAGCTGGGCTACGCCACCGCCAACAAAGCCAGTCTGGCCAATGTCAAGCCCGAGATCGCCCGAGACCCGGCGGTGTTCCCCGATGCCGCCAATCTGCAAAAAATGGTACCACCCAGCAGCTTCAGCAATGAAGCGCGCCAGTCGCTGAGCCAGGTGTTCACGCTGTTTAAAAAAGGCAGTTGAGCCTGATGACCAAGGGGGCTGGCTATTTGCAAACAGAGGCCTTGGTCAAGCGCTTTGACGGCGTGGCTGCCGTTGACAATGTTTCGCTGACCATCAACAAGGGCGAGATTTTTGCGCTGCTGGGCAGCTCGGGTTGTGGCAAGTCCACGTTGCTGCGCATGCTGGCCGGGTTTGAAACGCCCACATCGGGCCGCATCACGCTGGCAGGCAGCGACATTGCCGCCATGCCCCCTTATGAGCGGCCTATCAACATGATGTTTCAGTCGTATGCGCTGTTCCCGCATTTGACGGTGTGGGACAACATTGCGTTTGGCCTGAAGCGCGAAGGCATGCCCAAGGCGCAGATGGCCGAGCGGGTCAATGACATGTTGCGCCTGGTGCAACTGCAAGACTTTGCCCAGCGCAAGCCGCACCAATTGTCTGGCGGTCAGCAACAGCGCGTGGCGCTGGCGCGTAGCCTGGCCAAAAAGCCGCAGTTGCTGCTGCTGGATGAGCCGCTGGGCGCACTCGACAAAAAGCTGCGCGAGCGTACCCAGTTTGAGCTGGTCAATATTCTTGAATCCGTTGGCGTGACCTGCGTGATGGTCACGCACGACCAGGAAGAAGCCATGGCCATGGCCACCCGCATCGCGGTCATGAGCCAGGGTAGGGTGTTGCAGGTCGGCACCCCCAAAGAAATTTACGAATATCCGAATTGCCGCTTTGTGGCCGACTTTATTGGCAACGTCAATTTATGGGAAGGCACACTGGCGCTCGACGCGGCTGATCGCTGCGAAGTCAAAACCGCACAGGGTGTTGTCAGGGTCGGGCATGGCGTCAGCGGCTCGCAGGGCATGGCCTGCGCGGTGGCGATTCGGCCTGAAAAGATCACCCTCTCGAAAACTCGACCAGCCGAATCTGCCAACCTGTTTTCAGGCACGGTCAAGGAAATCGCTTACTTCGGCAGCTACAACACCTTCATTGTTGAAATGCCGGGTGGCTCGACCGTCAAAATTGTCGAGGCCAACACCTCGCGTTACGACAGCGGCGAGATCACCTGGAATGACGCGGTATTTTTCTGGTTTGATGAAACCGCCCCGGTGGTTTTGACACAGTAGCCATGAAAGCCTTGTTCAGTCCTGGCAGGCGCTTTGTGATTGGTGTGCCATTCATCTGGCTGTTTTTGTTCTTTGTCTTGCCATTTTTGATTTTGCTGCGCATCAGCGTGACCGATATGGGCAGCGGCGTTGACCCCTTTGCACCGATGATTGACACGTCGGGCAATGCGTGGCGGTTGATGCTGGATTTCAAAAACTACATCGGTATTTTTAGTGACGGCGTTGATGGCCCGACCATCTACATCGACGCATACAAAACATCACTTAAATACGCGGCGCTGACGACGCTGATTTGCCTGCTGATCGGCTACCCATTTGCCTACTTTCTGGCCCGCTGCAAACCGTCGATTCGGCCAGCATTGCTGATGCTGGTCATGCTGCCATTCTGGACCTCTTTTTTGCTACGCATCGCGGCGTGGAAAGGCATTTTGGCCGACCAGGGTGTGCTTAATAACTTGTTGATTTGGCTGGGCGTGATCAAAGAGCCGATGGTGATGCTGTACACCGATGTGTCGATGCTGGTGGGCATGACCTATGTGTATCTGCCTTTCATGATTTTGCCGCTTTACGCCAACCTTGTGAAGATGGACATGCGCTTGCTCGAGGCCGCGCACGACCTGGGGGCCAGCGCCTTCAAGGCGTTTTGGCTGATCACCGTGCCGCTCAGCAAAGTCGGCATCATCGCCGGTTGTATGCTGGTGTTTATCCCGGCGGTGGGCGAGTTTGTGATTCCGTCGCTGCTCGGTGGCGCTGAAAACATCATGATTGGCCGCGTGGTTTGGGACGAAATGTTCAGCAGCAACAACTGGCCACGCGCCAGCGCCTTGTCAGTGGTGATGATCGTGCTGATCCTGGTGCCTTTGGCTTTGTACTACCGCGCCAAAGACGCAGCTGAAAAATGAAAGCCGCGAATTTTTTTGAAAAGAACACCGGTCGCTTCTGGCTGATCTCGGTGTTCGTTTTTCTTTATATCCCGCTGCTTTTCCTGATTGTTTTTTCATTCAATAGCACCCGGCAGGACGGCGTGTTCACTGGCTTTTCACTGCGCTGGTATGAGGCGTTGTTGACCGACTCGCGGCTGGTTGAGGGCTTTTGGCTGTCTTTGAAGGTTGCTGTGCTGACCGGTACCTTGTCAGTGGTGCTGGGATGCTTTGCGGCATTTGTCTTGGTTCGTTACAAACGGTTTTCAGGTCGCACGGTGTTCTACGGCATGGTCAATGCACCGCTGGTGATGCCAGAGGTCATCATTGGCCTGTCGCTGCTGCTGCTGATGGTGGCCAGCCAGCGCCTGTTTGGCTTCCCGGAGCGTGGGTTTGTGACCCTGGTTTTGGGCCATACCTTGCTGGGTATGGCCTATGCCACCACGGTGATTCAGTCGCGTTTGCTGGAGGCTGACCGCTCGATTGAAGAAGCCGCCATGGACTTGGGATGCAAACCCATGCAGGTGTTCTTTTTGGTCACGCTGCCCAGCATTGCGCCTGCGTTGGTGTCCAGCTGGCTGCTCACGTTCACGCTGTCGTTTGACGATGTGGTGCTGTCAGAGTTTTTGTCAGGCCCCGGCGTCACCACGCTGCCGCAAGTGATCTTCAGCTATGCGCGGCGGGGCGTGAACCCGTCGATTTATGCGGCTGCCACGTTGCTGATCGCAACCGTGTCGCTGGGCATCATTGCCTACAGCCTGTACACCTTGCGGCAGAAAAAAAAGACGTCTACTGTTTAGCTGGCAGGGTCGCCAGCACGACGCCCAGCAACGCCACGCCAAATGCCAGCGCCTGCAGGCCACTCAAGCTCTCGCCCAAGAACACCACGCCGACCGCAGCCGCACTGACTGGCAAAAACACCGTGAACACGCCAGCCTGGCCTGCGGGGATGGTTTTCAAGCCCGTCATCCACAGCCACACCGTCCACACACTGGCCGCCAGTGAATAGAACACCAAAAGCATCCAGCTACCCGCAGCCACCCCCGCAAAATCAAACTGCCAGGCCGCCCACAAGCCCAGCGGCGTGACCAAAACAAAGCCCCACAGGTTGATCAGCGCAGTGATGCGCTTGGGCCCCAGCGCGCCCACCAGCTTTTTGCCGATGACGGCATAGGCGGCCTCGCACAATACTGCTCCAAGCAGCAAAAACGTGCCCAAAACAGCATTTTTAGGTGCCAAATTGGCATTCAGGCCAATAGATACGGGCGTAACAAGCTCCTGCTTTGATAGCGAAACCAGCGTCACCCCGACCACGGCACACGCCACAGCCGCCCATGTTCTGGCACCAATGCGCTCGCCCAGAAAAGCCCAGCTCATCAAAGCCACCGCCGCTGGTATCGTCGCCATCACCACACCCGCAGTAACGGCTCCGGTCATGCTGACGCCGAACAACATGCAAATCGAAAATAGAAAATTGCCCAAAAACGATTCCAGAAACAGCAAGCGTTTGGTCTGGCTTGTCATCGGCGCTTCACCTGCAGGCTTTTTCAGCCAATGCAGCATGGCGGCCCCGCCAATGCCAAAGCGCAGCCACGCCAGTAAAAACACAGGCAAGGCGGCCACCAGGGGTTTTGACAGGGCAACATAGCTACCCACTAAAGACATGCTCAGGGCAAGACAGGCATACGCCACAATTCGGTTCATGGCCGATACCTTAACCGACTTCACGAGACACGTATTCGTTTACGGCACGCTGCGCACGGGGCAAGAGCGCGACATCAACCGCCTGCATCCCAAGCCGGTCTTCATTGGATGCAGCCAAATCAAGGGCACGCTGTATGACCTGGGCAGCTACCCCGGTGTGCGCCTGGGCGGCGAGCGGTGGGTGCAAGGCGAGGTCTATCAAATCACCCCGGAGCTGGAACGCCTGCTAGACGAAATTGAAGAAGTCTGGCCGCAGCAGACGGGCGAATACGCGCGGCGTGAGGTGCTGGTGCAATGTGCCGGGCAGGCTTTGACTTGTCTGATATATGAGGTGACTCAGGCGTGTGCACAAGAATTCAACTTGATTGAGTCAGGCGACTGGGTAACGCGAGGGACGGCTGGTCGGTAAATAATGATGCTCTGAACCACAGATCGCCATCAGCCTATGTCCCAAAAAATCCTGTCCTCCCTTTTCGCTCAAAAGTCCTGGGCTAACCGCGAACTTTTTGATGCTGTGGCTGACGTGACGCAGGCCGAACATGCGGCTTCCCGCCATACCGCCATCAGGACACTGAATCACATTTACGTGGTGGACAGGATTTTTCGTGCGCATTTGCTGGGCGAAAAACATGCCTACACCGCAACCAACACAACCGAGACGCCTGAACTCGGTGAGCTTGACTTTGCCGTTGCAGAAACTGACCTGTGGTTTGAGGACTATGTCCGCCGGGTTGACGACGGCGCGTTGGCGACAAGTCTGCACTTTCAGTTCACAGACGGTGATTCAGGCACCATGACCCGCGAGGAAATGCTCTTTCATGTGCTTACCCACGGGGCTTACCATCGCGGTAACGTCGGGCAGGTACTGAAGGGTATTTCAGTCTCTCCACCACGCGATTTGTTCACCAAGTTCTTGCATGTCCGTGAACCGTCGCGCCGGCAAGGCTGAAATCCCCAAATGCTTGTAAAAACGCTTTCAAAGCTCAAAAATAGCTGTTTTTACCGATTAAAACGGTCTCCAGACCAATAAATACGGGCGCAATAAGCTCCTAAAAAAATAGCGATATTATTGTGGGAATATTGCTGCAACGTCGCCCTGCCATGCCCCCCAACACCCCTGCATCTCCAACCCTGCCGCAACTGCTGGCGCTGGCGGGGGCGTTGTCTTTGGGCGCTGCCGTGTCGCTGGGCATTACCCGTTTTGCTTACGGCCTGCTGCTGCCCACCATGCGCGCTGACCTGGGCTGGAGCTACACGCTGGCCGGCGCGATGAACACGGCCAATGCTTTGGGCTACCTGGTCGGGGCGCTGGTAACGCCCTGGCTGCTCAAGCGCCGAACACCTGTAGAACTGCTGGTGTTCGGCAGTTTGTTGGCCAGTCTGTTTATGGCGGGGAGCGGCTTTTTCACCGATGCGTCTGAGCTGCTGGCGCAGCGGCTGCTGGCGGGTGTGGCCAGTGCGCTGGTCTTCATTGCCGGTGGCTTGCTGGCCGCGCGACTGGGTGCGCTGGCCCCCAAGCGCATGGGGCTGATCTTGGGTTTGTATTACGGCGGTACCGGTTTGGGCATTTTGCTGTCAGCGCTGCTGGTGCCCGCCGTACTGCAAGCGGCTAGCCAAGTGCCGCATGGCTGGGCTTGGGCATGGTGGGCGCTGGCTTTGGCTTGCTTGCTGGCAACCGGCGTGCTGGCCTGGGTGGGGCGGCGCTTGCAGCTGTTAACTGCCCCTGGAGCCAGCGCACCACAGGCAGCGGCGCAGCGACTCTTCAAGTGGCGTGACTTTGCCCCTGGCCTGGCGGGCTACATGCTGTTTGGCATGGGCTATATCGGCTACATGACTTTTGTGGTGGCGCTGCTGAAGGAGCAGGGCGCATCTTCTCAAGCCGTCACCGCGTTTTACGCGCTGCTGGGTGCAGCAGTGATGGCGTCATCGCGCATTTGGGCGGGCTTGCTGGACCGCTACAAAGGCGGGCAGGCGCTGGCTGTATTGAATGCGCTACTGGGCGTTGCCACCGTGCTGCCCGCGCTGACAGCCGCATGGCCGCTGGTGCTGCTGTCAGGCGTGCTGTTTGGCGGCGTGTTTTTGTCGGTCGTGGCCAGCACCACCGCGCTGGTGCGCCACAACCTGCCGCAAAGCCAGTGGGCAGCAGGCATCAGCGCTTTCACCATCGTCTTTGCCGCAGGCCAAATCGTCGGCCCAACGGTGGTGGGCTGGATAGCCGACGGGCTGGGGGCAGGCAGCAATTTGGCCGGTTTGCAGCGGGGGCTGATTTTTTCAGCGCTGGCTCTTTGGGTGGGTGCGGCTGTGGCGATGCGGCAGCGGGCACTGGGTGCAAGTCTGTAAACATGTTTATTTGTAGTTACAATTAAACGTGCCTACTTGGGATGAACGTAAACGTCAAAGCAACCTCAAAGATCATGGGCTTGATTTTTCAGGTTGCGAAGCGGTGTTTGATGGCCCGGTGGTGACATGGGACGATGGCCGCGTAGCCTACGGTGAATTACGAATCAACCTGCTTGGCTGGCTAAATGGGAACGTTGTGCATTTGACTTATACAGAGCGCCAAGATGATTTGCACGTCATCAGTTTGCGCAAGGCTGAAAAACATGAAATCAGATACTTCATCACCCAAATTACCCACTAGCAAAGCGCAGTGGGAAAAAGTTATAGCCCTCGCACCGGGCGAGGACAGACTGCCCACGACCGCAGAAAACGCAGCCCGCAAGAACGCTGTGAGCGTTGCTGGCGGTGGCTATGCGGCGGTGCGTGATGCGCTGGCCAAAAAACGCCAAGGCCAGCGCGGGCCACAGCAAAAGCCAACCAAGCTGGCTGTCACGGTGCGGTACAACCCTGAAGTGATTGCGTATTTCAAGGCGACTGGTGATGGCTGGCAAACGCGGATGAATGATGCGCTACGTGAGTGGGTGGCTGAACATCAGACAGCCTGAAGGAGTGGAAACATGTTGACGCATAAGCAACTACGCACCAAGGCACTCGGCAACGCTGAGGTAAAGGCCGAATACGACAAGCTGGGAGACGAGTTTGCGCTGCTGAATGAATTTCTGAAAGCCAGAGCGTCGCAAGGGCTGACCCAAGCGCAGGTCGCAGAAAAAATCGGTACCACGCAGTCTGCGGTGGCCCGGATGGAATCAGGCAGCGGAAAACATTCACCTTCTCTGGCAACCCTGTCCAGATATGCCGAGGCGCTTGGCTGCAAGCTGGAGATTCGGCTGGTTCAAAATGCGCGATCAGCAAGAAATTTAACTGGACGTTCCAACAGTCGCGCTACGCGCGCTGTTGAAATTTGATGTTAAGCGTCGTAGGAAACACCGTTGATCACCGACGTAATCTTCAAGAGGTATCCCCAGCGATGGATCTAGCAGTCAGCCCCCCAGTTCGGGGGGGGGGGGGCAGACCGTCCATAGAAAAACAATCGGCATCCTATCAAAGTAAACAGAGGGACTTGCAGAATTAAAAATCAGCAAACACCCAAACTCGCTTAGCGCTTAAATTTTAAGCACTTTTAGCTTGGCTTGGCACTGGCTCAGGGTTAGCGCATCAATTCCCCCT
>JBILXX010000022.1:0-40071 GCA_044378095.1 Polaromonas sp. | reverse complement strand
AAAAATCTCATCTTGCGGTTCTCCTGCATGTAGCGGGCCCGGCTTATGGGGGTGTCTTGCATCCCTTCTCCATAAACCGGACAGATTACTTGCTAAAAACCGGACAAATCATTTACTGCTGACAAGCCTTTGAAGTTGTCTTGAAGCTGCAAGGCAAGACGGTGACAATGCGCTGGCAGCGCGGCGAAGCGACTGACCTCCAACCAGACCTCACCGTTGCCGCAGGTCAGCTGGTACGGCTGCATGACCTGCCCATGCAGGCGTTGGTGCTGGTATGGTCTGCTACTTAATCAATAGCTGCTTGTGCCCGTTTTTATTGGGTTTTAAGCCTAAAAGTACGATTGAAATCCCCGCCGAAAGCCCGAGGGAATTTTCTCAAAGCGATTAAACCTTTCCAAACCCGCCACCACCTGGCGTATGAATCTCAAACACATCGCCAGGCAGCATGTCGGCCTGGCCAATGTGGCCTAGCGTTTCAACACGGCCGTCCGAGCGCACCACCACGTTTTGCCCAACCTGCCCCGGCTGGCCGCCCGCCATGCCGAAAGCACCGTATTTGCGGCCATTGGACAAGATGCTGGCTGTCATGGCTTCTAAAAACCGCACACGCCGCACGCCGCCATTTCCGCCCTGCCATTTGCCCGCGCCGCCTGAGTTGGCACGGATTTCATAACTTTCCAGCCGAACGGGAAAGCGAAACTCCAAAATCTCGGGGTCGGTCAAGCGTGAGTTGGTCATGTGCGCCTGCACCACCGATGTGCCGTTAAAACCGCCAACCAATTTCCCTTCAGCATCCGTCACGCCGCCTGCACCGCTGCCGCCAGAAATGGTTTCGTAGTACTGATACTTTGAATTTCCAAATGTGAAGTTGTTCATCGTGCACTGCCCAGCCGCCATCACACCCAGCGCACCGTACAGCGCGTTGGTGATGCAGGTCGAAGTTTCAACATTGCCTGCTACCACTGACGCAGGCGGATTCGGGTTCAGCATGCTGCCGGGCGGGATGATGACTTTGAGCGGCTTCAGGCAGCCCGCGTTTAGGGGAATATCGTCATCCACCAGCGTTCTGAAAACATACAACACCGCCGCCATGCACACCGCTGTCGGCGCGTTGAAGTTGTTGGTTTGCTGGTCAGACGTACCCGTAAAGTCAATCTCGGCACTGCGGCTTTTGGTATCCACACGAATCGCCACCTTGATCTGCGCGCCGTTGTCCAGTGCCAAGGTGAAGTCGCCATTTTTCAGCTTGGTGATGACACGGCGTACCGACTCTTCAGCGTTGTCCTGCACGTGGTTCATGTAGGCCAGCACAGTGGGCAGGCTGAACTGCTCGACCATTTTGCGCAGCTCCTGCACGCCTTTTTCATTGGCGGCAATTTGCGCTTTCAGATCGGCCATGTTTTGTTGCGGGTTGCGGCTCGGGTATTGACCACTCTTGAGCAAAGCAAGCATTTCCTGCTCACGCAGCACGCCACGTTCGACCAGCAGCACGTTGTTGATCTGTACGCCCTCTTCTTCAATCCGGGTTGAAAACGGCGGCATCGAGCCCGGTGTGGTGCCGCCAATGTCAGCGTGGTGACCACGGCTACCGACATAAAAGGTAGGCTCGGTTACGGCACCCAAATACACCGGGGTGATCACCGTGATGTCTGGCAAGTGCGTACCCCCGTGGTAGGGATCGTTCAGCACATACACATTGCCAGGCTCCATCTGGCCCGCATTCTCGCGAATCACGGTTTTGATGCTCTCGCCCATAGACCCCAAATGCACGGGCATGTGCGGCGCATTCGCAATCAGGTTGCCAGCGGTGTCAAACAAAGCGCAACTAAAGTCCAGCCGCTCCTTGATGTTGACCGAGTACGCGGTGTTTTGCAGTTGCAGACCCATCTGCTCTGCAATGTTCATGAACAGGTTATTGAATACCTCCAGCAGCACAGGGTCAACGGTTGTACCCGCTGCAAATTTAATAGCGCGTTCCGCCCGTCTGTCAAGCACCAGGTGATCAAGAGCCGTCAGGTTGGCTTCCCAGCCCGGTTCGACAACTGTCGTCGCGTTCTTTTCGGCAATGATCGCCGGGCCAGGAATGATGTCGCCGGGCTGCAGGTCTTCACGCACCACCAGCGCAGCATCGTGCCACTGGCCGCCTGAATACATGCGCACCGTCTCACGCCTTGGCACTTCACGAGGCTCGTGCGTGGCGTGGCGCGGCTCAGCGGGCGCATCGCCTGCAATCACAGACTCGACCGACACCGCTTCAACCACCAGGCCCTTGCCTTGCATCAAAAACGCAAAACGCTGACGGTAAGCCGATTCAAAGCCTGATTCGATTTGCGCCAGCGTACCGAAGGGCACGATAAGCGCCGCATCACTGCCCTCGTAGCGCACATGCACCCGGTGGTGGGTGGCGATGTTGCCGGTGTTGACCTGTTGGCGCTGCAATTCGCCTTCGGCCGTGGCAGCCAGGCCATTGAGTGCCTGTGCAATTTCTGGCAAGGCACTGGCCGTCAGCTTCAATTCGATGGCTTGTTCCTTGATGACGTTCTGGTCTGCCAGGCCCATGCCGTAAGCGCTCAGCACGCCCGCCATGGGGTGAACAAACACCCGCGTCATGCCCAGTGCATCAGCCACCAGGCAGGCGTGCTGGCCGCCAGCGCCACCAAAGCATTGCAACGTGTAGCGCGTCACGTCGTAGCCACGCGCGACGGATATCTTTTTGATCGCGTTGGCCATTTGCTGCACCGCGATATTGATGAAACCTTCGGCCACCACTTCCGCACTGCGGCCAGTTTGTCCCGCCAGGTCGTTGAACTGGGCGGCGGCTGCTTCGTAACTCAATGGTTCATCAGCATTCGGGCCAAACACTTTGGGAAAGTAACGCGGCTGCACTTTGCCAACCATCACGTTCGCATCGGTCACAGCCAGCCGACCGCCACGTCGGTAGCTGGCCGGGCCGGGGTTGGCACCGGCGCTTTGCGGCCCCACGCGAAAGCGCTCGCCGTCAAACTTCAAAATCGACCCACCACCCGCCGCCACGGTGTGGATGCTCATCATGGGGGCACGCATGCGCACGCCCGCGACCTGCGTTTCAAACTCGCGTTCAAACTCGCCCGCATAGTGCGACACATCGGTCGATGTGCCGCCCATGTCAAAGCCAATCACCTTGGCGTGGCCTGCGATGGCCGCTGTGCGGGCCATGCCCACAATACCGCCCGCAGGGCCGCTCAAAATCGCGTCTTTGCCCTGAAACACATGCGCGTCCGTCAACCCGCCAGACGACTGCATGAAAAACAATCTGACGCCCGGCATCTCGCCTGCCACCTGGTTAACGTAGCGGCGCAGGATGGGCGACAGGTAAGCATCCACCACTGTGGTGTCACCCCGGCTGACAAACTTCATCATCGGACTGGTTTCATGTGAGGTACTGACCTGCGTGAAGCCCACCTCCAGTGCAATGCGCTTGGCGGCTTTTTCATGCTCGGTATAGCGGTAGCCGTGCATAAAAACGATCGCCAGGCTGCGTAGCCCTTTAGAATATTGCGCAAGCAGCTCCGTTTTTAAGAGCGACTCATCCAGTACTTGCAATATCTCACCCTGCGCACCCATGCGCTCGCGGGCTTCAATCACGGCGCTGTACAGCAGCTCGGGCAGCACCACGTTGCGGTCAAACAGGCGTGGACGATTTTGGTAGGCAATGCGCAGCGCATCCCTGAAGCCTTTGGTAGTGACAAGCAGCGTGGGCTCGCCCTTGCGCTCGAGCAACGCGTTGGTGGCCACGGTGGTGCCCATCTTCACGCAGTCGACCACGGCAGCGCTGATGGCTTCGCCAGCTTTTAACCCCAGCAAATGGCGAATGCCTGCGACTGCGGCATCGCGGTATTGCTCGGGGTTTTCGCTCAGCAGCTTGTGGGTGGTCAGTGTGCCATCGGGCTTTTTACCCACAATGTCCGTGAATGTGCCGCCCCGGTCGATCCAGAACTGCCAGCGTTTGTCTCCTGTGGTTTGACTTGAAAGTGGTGATGTGTCTTGCGTCATGTTTTAAATCTTCAGAACAGATTACTTAATATAGTAAGGGACAAAAATAGTGTTGGCCTCATTGCCGACCGAGCGCACCCACTCACGCGAGAATTTTTCGCCCATGCGTTTGATCTCCAGATCCACATCGGGCGGAATGCGTTCGATCTTCACGCCATTGGCGCGCAGCTCGTCAGTGGCGCTTAGCGCCAGTGCCTGGCTGGCGGCCCAGCCACGGGTTTCGGCATCCCCCGCAGCCTTGAGCACAGCTGCGCGGGTATCGGGTTTGAGCGCATCAAACGCCTTGCTGCTGACAAACACCACGTTTTTGGGAAACCAGGCGTTGATCTCGTAGTAGTACTTGATTTGCCCCCACACCTTGTTTTCAACGCCGGTCAGGGCAGAGGTGATCATGTTGTCCATCCGGCCCTCAGCCAGGGCTTTGCCGACATCGACCATAGCCACGTCCACCGGCTTGGCGCCCAACAGCTCGGCAATGCGCTGCGTGGTGGCGTTGTAGGTGCGCATTTGCGTGCCCTTGAAGTCAGCCAAGCTGCGAACCGGCTTGCTGGAATGGAGCCCTTGCGGCGGCCACGGCACGGCGTAGAGCAGCTTCATGCCACGTTCGGCAAAATGCTTTTCCATGCCAGGGCGTTGCAGCTTCCACAAGCGCTGCGCGTCGCCATAGGTACTGACAACAAACGGCACGGAGTCAGCGCCGGCTATCGGAATATCTTTGACCATGCTGGTCATGATGGTCTCACCCGCCTGGGCTTTGCCGTCGCGTACCGCCTGGCTGATGTCGGCCAGCTTGGCAAGCGTGCTGTTGGGGAAGACCTCAATCGTCAGCTGCCCGCCGCTGGCTGCACCGACTTCACGCGCAAACTGGGCAATGTTTTGCGTGTGGAACGACTCAGCTCGATAGCCCGTGGCAAGCTTCCAGTTGGTGGCGGATGGTGAAACCGGCGGTGTCTGGGCAAAGCTGACGCTGGCCGCAAGCATTGCGGCATACAAAATGGACTTCATGGGGTGCTCCTGGATTAAAGGGCAAGAGAGGGCAAGAAAAGTTAACGGGCGCTCACGTCATCTTGTTCGGCAGCCAAAGCACAATGTCCTGAAAGAAATATGTGCTCAGCACCGCCGCAAACAATAATAGAAAAAACGGGAAGGCCGTGCGTGCGATGTAGGTGATCTCTTTTTTGGTCAGTCCCTGAATCACAAAAAGATTAAAACCAACCGGCGGCGTGATTTGCGCCATTTCCACCACCAGCACGATGAAGATGCCAAACCAGATCAAATCCAGACCCGCAGCCTGCACAGTTGGCAGCAGTACCGCTACCGTGAGGACCACCATGCTGATGCCGTCCAAAAAGCAGCCCAGCACGATGAAGAAAACAGTCAGCAGCAGAATCAAACCAAACGGCGGCAAGTTCAGGCTGCCAATAAATTCAGCCAGGTTACGCGGCAAGCCAATAAAGCCCATCGCCAATGTCAGGAAAGCAGCACCTGCCAGAATCAAACCGATCATGCAGTACACGCGGCAACCGGCTATCAGGCCGTCCTTGAACTTAGCCCAGGTCAAAGAGCCCTCAATCGCTGACAACAGCAACGAGCCCGCCACGCCCAGCGCGGCCGCTTCAGTGGCGGTCGCAATGCCTGAATAGATCGAGCCCAGCACCAGCGCAATCAATGACACCACAGGAATCAAATGGCGTGAGGCGTAAATTTTTTGCATGAAGCGCATGCCCTCATCGGCCTTGGGGATTTTGCTGGGGTTCAACAATGACCAGACGATGATGTAACCTGAAAACAGCGCTGCCAGCAGCAAGCCTGGAATCACCCCGGCGATGAACAGTTTGGTTATTGACACGTTGGCTGCAACGCCATACACAATCATGATGATCGACGGCGGGATGAGCAAACCCAGCGTACCGGCACCGGCCAGCGTGCCAATAGAAATATCTTCTGGGTAGCCACGCTTTTTAAGCTCAGGCAGCGCAATCTTGCCAATCGTGGCGCAGGTAGCGGCTGACGAGCCCGACACCGCTGCAAAAATAGTGCAGCCAATCACATTGACATGCAGCAGGCGACCCGGCAATCGGTTCAGCCAAGGCGCCAGGCCTTTGAACATGTCTTCGCTCAGTTTGCTGCGAAACAAAATTTCGCCCATCCACAAAAACAACGGCAAGGCGGTCAGCGTCCAGCTTGATGTTGAACCCCAGATCGTCAGTACCATGCTGTCGCCCACCGGGCGACTGGTGAACAACTCCATCGCCAGCAGCGCCACGCCCAGCAGCGACAGGCCGATCCATGCGCCAGAGCCAAGCACTGCAAGCAGCAGCACGATTAAAAACAGGGAGATAAAGGCTTCCATGATGTTTCTCTTTTTGTTTGGAAATCGATTACTCGGTTTTGGCCAGTTCGCCTTCTAGCGGCGCATGAAAAAACTGCCTGCGCGTCATGCGGGCGTACAAGGCATGTAAAAACGCAACAGCAAAACCAATGCAGCCCAATGCCATGGCCAGTTGCGGAATCCACAGCGGCGTGACGTCGGCAGACGGCGAGACGTCGTGCGTGATGTAAGACACCCAAACCAGTCTGCAAGCAAACCAGGCGAGGTAGACACTGAGCGCCGAAGCTGCCAGCAAGCACCAGTACTCGAGCACGTTCTGCGCCCTTGCTGACAAGCGTTGCATGACCAGCGTGACGCGAATGTGGTCGCCGTGCTTTAAGGTGCTGGGCAGCGCCAAAAACAGTGTGGCTGCAATCGCGTAGCCGGCATAGGCATCCAGGCCAGGAATGTCCCAGCGAAACTCACGCGCCACGACACCCAGCATGATGGAAGCAAACGCCAGCAGCATGGAGATACAAGACAAAAACATCAGAAAACGGTAGAACTTGTCCATCATGCTTGGCATGGCGTACTCCAGGTGAAGGGTTGGCAAAGATAGGTGCAAGCACGCTACATATTCAGTAGCCGCTTACGCCCGTATTTATTGGACTTCAGCTATATTTAGCCAATAAATACGGGATAAAACGCTTAAAAACAGTCCATCACTTCTTGCGGAATGCATCCACAATGCCCTGGCCCTCGCTGCCTGCCGTTTTCAGCCAGTCTCCGGTCATGGCCTCGCCAATGGCCATCAACTCTTTGCGCAGCGCATCACTCGGTGGGGCAATCTTCATGCCTTTAGCGCCCAGTTCTTTGATGAATTCGCTGTCTTTTTGCTCACTCATGGCCCAGCCGCGCGTCTCTGCCGCAGCAGCGGCTTTCAGCACCAGCTCTTGCGTTGGCTTGTCCAGCGCGTCAAAGGCTTTTTGACTCACCACTGTCGCGTTGCGCGGCAACCAGGCATTGACCGGGTAGAAAAATTTGGTTTGCTCAAACAGCTTGTTTTCAACACCGCTGGCGCTGGAGGTCAAAAAGTTTTCAACCGTACCGGTTGCAAGCGCTTGCCCCAGCTCAGCCAACTGAATGGTCGTCGGCTGGGCCTTGAGCATTTGTGCAATTCGGGTGGTGGCAGGGTTGTAGGTGCGCATTTTCGTGCCTTTGAAATCGTCAGGGCCTTTGATTTCCTTGACCGAATACAGTGACTGGCCAGGCCATGGCACCGAGAACAACAACTTCATGTTCTGGCTGGCCAGCAGCTTTTCAAGCGCTGGTTTTGACGCCACATACAGCTTGCGAGCCTCGGCATAGTTAGTGGCCAAAAACGGGATCGAGTCCACGCCAAACAGCGGGTTTTCATTGGCCGCGCCTGACAGCAAAAATTCACCTGCCGGGGTTTGGCCGGTTTGTACGGCGCGCTTGATCTCGTTGGCCTTGTACAGCGAGCCATTGGCGTGCAACGTAATTTTGAGTTTGCCAGCGGTGGCTTTGTCAACGTCGTTGGCAAAGAGTTGGACGTTTTCAGTCTGAAAGCTGCCGACCGCATAACCGGTGGGAAGATCCCATTTGGTTTGTGCAAAAGCGGCACCAAAGGCTGAGGCCGCGGCCAGGGATACCAGTAGTTTTTTCATCATCAGTTTTCTCCAGTTAAAAAGTTGCAAGTTGGTGATTCAAAAGATCAGTGATCAGCATCGCCCCGGGGGCATGGGTGATGCAGAACTCGGGGCGCGCCTGGGTGATGGCGGCTTGCGGGGTCACGCCACAAGCCCAAAACACAGGCACTTCGTCAGGCATCACTTCGACCGCATCGCCATAGTCGGGCGCGCTCAAGTCAGTGATACCAATTTGGGTGGGGTCACCAATATGCACCGGCGCGCCATGCACGTTGGGAAAACGCGAGGTGATTTGAATCGCACGAATCGCATCCGACGCTCTCAAGGGTCGCATCGACACCACCATGGGTCCGCTAAAAGCGCCCGAAGGCGTTGTGGCTATGTTGCTGCGGTACATCGCCACGTTGCGGTTTTGTGCAATGTGGCGAAGTGGTAGGCCAGCTTGCAGCAAAGCTTCTTCAAATGAAAACGAGCAACCAATCACGAACGTGACAAGATCGTCACGCCACAAGTGGCAAATGTCAGTGGGCTGATCGGTCAACACGCCATCACGCCAGACACGGTAGCGCGGCAAGTCGGTGCGGATGTCAATGTCCGTGCCCAGGCTTGGCAACAAAGACTCACCGGGCTCACTGACGGCCAGCAAGGGACAGGGTTTGGGGTTGCGCTGGCAATAACGTAAAAAATCATTGGCCAACGCACTCGGCAAAATAACCACATTGCCCTGCACATGGCCTTCAGCCAAGCCGCTGGTATGACCCGAAAATTCACCGCTGCGAATAGCAGCTCGGGCATTGTCTGACTTGTCGATGGAGGAAAGAACACTCACCAAAACTTCTCCGTATCCGTTAAGATTTTTGTGTCATTTGCATGTCACTTTTTAATGATGTGCGAATTATGGGAGCTGTTAAAATCTTGCGCTAATTCAAATTTTTTCGCTTTCAGCATCGATTTTTTCGATGTCTAGGGTTTACCTTTACTCGTCTTTTTTGGTGCATTTCTGACCGAATTGGTGAATTCCAGAGCTGACGCCAGAACCACTTCCACACTGTCGGATGTCGGGTCAATCCGGTAACTGGCATGGATCGGCAACGCGTCGACTTTGACATCAACTGCCAGTGGTTTCAGCCTGGCAAAACCACCCAGCCTGGCCACTGCCAAACGCGGTAGAAGGGCCACACCGAAGCCGCCCTGCACCAATTGCACCATGGCTGAAATCGATGAAATCGCATGCACCATTTTGGGTTCCAGGCGGTGTTTCTTAAACAGGTCAAGCAGCGTGACATGCGGCTGGGAGCCTTTTTGAAAGGTCAGCAACTCCATGTCGGCCAGCTCGGCCAGGCTGTAATTTCTTTTTTTATGCAACAGCGGGTTGCCGACAAACGCCATATCCATGGGCGGCAGGCCATGGTTGCGTACGCCCGTGCTGGCTGCAGGCAGCGCTGCAAACACCACGTCCAGCGTACCTCGCTGCACGAGTTCCATCAAAATCGGCGTGGTTTCCACCGTGAGCTCCAGCTCAAGGCCAGGGTGGTCAGCGCGCAGCTTTTCCAGCCACGGTATCAGCCATGAATGCAGCACCGATTCAATGGCACCGATGCGCATCGACACAGCCATTTGCTGTGTTGACCCGATTTCCCGCTTGACCTCGCGCTGCAAGGCCAGCAGCTTGTCGGCATAAACCAGAAAACGCGCGCCTGCCGCTGTCAGTTTGAACTGCTTGTCAGTCCGGTCCAACAGCAGCACACCCAGCTCGTCCTCCAGCGTGGAGATGCGGCTGGACATGGCCGACTGCGTCAGGTGCAGCTTTTCAGCGGCACGAGATATGCTCTTTAGGGACGCGACCCAAAAAAAGGCTTCAACAAATCGCAGGTTCATGGTGGTGACGGCGTTGGGGGTATGCCCGGTGGGATTGGCACAGGATTTGCCAGTAATATAAGTCCACTCATTTTTAACCCTGTTTTGGAGTCACCATGAAATTCAAACTTGCCCTGATAGCCGCCACGTTTGCTTTGGGTACATCGGCCTTTGCCCAAACCAAATGGGACCTGCCCTCAGCCTACCCGGCCACCAACTTTCACACTGAAAATCTGGTTCAGTTTGCCAATGATGTTGACAAGGCCACCGCCGGCAAACTGAAGATCACGGTACACCCGGGTGCATCGCTTTTTAAAGCGCCTGAAATCAAGCGTGCAGTACAGGCTAATCAGGCTCAGGTGGGTGAAATTTTGTTGGTCAACTTTCAGAACGAGTGGCAAATTTTTGGCGCTGATGGCCTGCCGTTTTTGGCTGACAGCTATGACGAAGCCGCCAAGCTGTGGCGCGTGCAAAAGCCATTGCTTGAGAAAAAACTAGGCGAGCAGGGTATGTCCGTGCTGTATGCCGTGCCATGGCCACCACAGGGTTTGTATTCAAAAAAGCCGATTGCCAGCGGCGCTGACTTGAAGGGCTACAAGTGGCGCGCCTACAGCCCCGCCACATCACGCATGGCTGAGCTGCTGGGTGCACAGCCCGTGACGGTGCAGGCCGCTGAAGTAAGCCAGGCCTTTGCCACCGGCGTGACCGACAGCATGATGAGCTCAGGCTCGACTGGCTGGGACGCCAAACTTCATGAAAACGTCAAGCAGTGGTATGACCTGCAAGCCTGGCTACCCAAAAACGCCGTCATCATGAACAAGACCGCTTTTGACGCGCTGGACGCACCCACCAAGGCGGCAGTGATGAAGGCCGCAGCGGATGCCGAAGTGCGCGGTTTTGCCGCCAGCAAAAAAGCCAACGGCGAAACGCTGGACAAGCTCAGAGGCGGTGGCATGCAAATTTTGCCGCCAAGCGCAGCCCTCAAAGCCGACATGAAGAAAGTCGGCGATGTGATGCTCAAAGAATGGCTTGAAAAGGCTGGGCCTGAAGGCAAGCAGCTGGTGGATGCATTCTTGAAATAAGGCGTTTTTATGCGTAGATTCCTGAACGCAATCTATGACGGGGCGGCCGCGTTGGCCGCCTTTTTCATGGTGCTGCTGCTTGTCATGGTGTTGCTGTCCATCGTCGGGCGAGAGCTGGGTTTTTATGTGCGCGGCACTGACTCATATGCCGGCTACTTCATGGCCGCTGCTGGCTTTTTGGCGCTGGCGCACACGCTGAAAAAGGGTGAGCACATCCGCGTAACGCTGCTCATCAATGCTGCCAAAGGACGGTTTAAAAAAGCCATTGAAGTCTGGGCCCTTGGCGCTGCAGTGGCGCTGTCGGCACTGTTTGCCTATTACAGCGTCAAGCTGTCGATTAATTCTTTTCAGTTCAACGATATTTCCACTGGCAATGACGCCACACCATTGTGGATTCCGCAGATCGCCATGGGTGTGGGCGCGGTGATTTTGCTGATTGCTTTTGTTGACGAATTGGTAGTTGAGCTTTTGGGCAAACGTGTTGAGGTCTCCAGCGACGAAATGCTTCACAACGAATAATTAAAATATGTCTGATATTGCGATTACCTCGATTCTTGTTTTTTCGCTCTTCGCCATTCTTGCATCTGGCGTGTGGATTGGCCTCACATTGTCTGGCGTAGCGTGGATCGCCATGCAGCTTTTCTCGTCGCGCGCGGCAGGCGATGCGATGGCTGTGACCACCTGGGGCTCGTCCTCAAGCTGGACACTGACCGCCCTGCCACTGTTTATATGGATGGGCGAAATTTTGTTTCGCACCAAGCTCAGTGAAAGCATGTTCAAGGGTCTGGCACCCTGGGTCAGCCGCCTGCCGGGCGGGTTGCTGCACACCAATGTGATTGGCTGCACCATTTTTGCGGCTGTGTCGGGCTCATCAGCCGCGACCTGCGCCACCATCGGCAAGATGACACTGCCTGAACTTAAAAGCCGCGGCTACCCAGAAGACATCACCATCGGCTCACTGGCCGGTGCGGGCACGCTAGGGCTGCTTATTCCACCGTCGATCATCATGATTGTGTATGGCGTGACGGCTGAGGTGTCGATTGCCAAGCTGTTCATTGCGGGCGTGTTCCCGGGGCTGCTACTGGCATCGCTATTTTCAGGGTACTTGATTGTCTGGGCGCTGATGAATCCCGGCAAAATACCGCCGCCTGACGCAGGCATGAGCTTTGGTGCCAAGGTCTATGAGTCACGGCATTTGATCCCGGTGGTGCTGCTGATCATGGCGGTGCTGGGCTCGATTTACAGCGGCATCGCCACCGCCACTGAGGCGGCTGCGATTGGTGTGGTCGGCTCTCTGGTGCTGTCAGTGGTGCAAAGGACCATGAGCTGGACGGTGTTCAAAGAGTCGCTGATGGGTGCGACGCGGCTGTACTGCATGATTGCGCTGATTTTGGCGGGCGCTGCGTTTTTAACCCTGAGCATGGGTTACATCGGCCTGCCACGTCACCTGGCGGAGTTTGTAACCAGCATGGGTTTGACGCCCTTTATGCTGATCATGGTGCTGACGGTTTTTTACATACTGCTGGGATGTTTTCTGGACGGCATCAGCATGGTGGTGCTGACGATGGGCGTGATCATGCCCATGGTGCAAGCCGCCGGGCTTGACCTGATCTGGTTTGGTATTTTTATCGTCGTCGTGGTCGAGATGGCGCAAATCACGCCGCCAGTGGGCTTTAATTTGTTTGTCCTGCAAGGCATGACCAAAAAAGAAATCACCTATATCGCCAAAGTCACGCTGCCGTTTTTCTTGTTAATGTTCGCAATGGTGTTGCTGCTCTGGTTTTTCCCGCAGATCGCGACCTGGCTGCCGAGCAAGATGTGATGTCGCTCTGATTAGCCTCGCCAGGGTTTGATCAAGCGCTCATCATCTACCAGTGCCCAGGTCTTCATGCCAGTGGCCGATTCAATCGCGGCGCGGTACGGCGGCATGTTGGTGCATTCAAGCACCACGCAAGTAAGTGACGGCTCCCGTTGTTTTAAGGCCAGCGCTGCCGCCAGCACATCAGCCGCTGCTTTTTCAGAGTCCATCTCGGGCCGATTGCCCAGAATCGCTGTGGCAAATTCGCTGGTCGCGTCAACGCCCTGCACCACCACATCAGTCATGCGCTCACGCGGCACGCCTGCTGCACGTAAATGTTCAACGCCCAGTTTGCTGGAGCTGATCGTCAACACGCCAACCCTGGCGTGCTGCGCCAACAGGCCAGGCAGTTGCAACAGGCTTGACGTAATGACCGGAATTTTCACCTGTGCCTGCATCTCTTTTTGCAGCAGCACCAGAAAACCGCAACTTGTGGTGATGGCTTTTGCGCCGTCCTGTTCCAGGCGGCGCACCAGTTGCAGGATGGGCGCGACCAAGCGACCTTTGCGCAGGCTAGCGCCTGATTGCACAATTTTTTCAGGCCACGCCCCCGTGATCACACAGCGCCGCGTTGGCACGCCAAAGGCTGACGGGTGGCCAATGTCGCCTTCAGGGCGCGGAAACTTTGTGTCCAGCATCACAACCCCCAAAAAACCATCAGGAAAGGTCACGTTGATCGGTACTGTGGCGGCAGCAGGTAAAGTCATGGTCTGATTGTCCTGTCAAATCCCAGATCAACACCATGCTGCCCATCCTTGCCATCTGTATCGGAGCCTCAATTGGCGCATTGGCACGTTGGGGCCTGGGCCTGTGGCTTACCCCCGGCGGACTGATACCGTGGGGCACGCTGGCTGCAAATCTGATTGGCGGCTATCTGATTGGCGTGTGTATTGCCGCGTTTCAGGCCATGCCCCAGTTGGACCCGGTTTGGCGACTGTTACTTGTCACAGGTTTTTTGGGTGGGCTGACCACGTTTTCAACCTTCTCGGCTGAAGTGGTGGGGTTTTTTATGGCTGAGCGCTATGCCTTGGCTCTTGGAACGGGCATGGCACACGTGGCAGGCTCGCTGGTCATGACGGTGGCGGGTATCAGGAGTGTTCAATTTTTGCTTCGTTTTTTATAGCTGCTTGCGCACGTATTTATTGGCTTAAATGCACTTTTAACACTTACAAATGAGCAAAAAAGGCGTTTTTAACCCCTCTGCCCCACCAGATGTGCGAGCCTGGCTGTTGTCACAAACCGCAGCCGGCTTCAGCCGCGCCGAAATGTTCAGTGCCCTTTGTGAATCAGGCTGGAGGCCTTACCAAGTCGCCCGCATGATGGGGCTGAGTGATGAAGAAAAGCAGGTCTTGGTGGCGGCTGCTTCCTCACCCGCGCACGCCAGCCCTCAAGTCCCCAGGCCGCAACTGATCCTGCGCGACGTGCAGGTTGACGGTGGCGACAAGCTGGTGCGCGTCCTGCAGCAGCGCACAGCGCCTGATCTGATTGAATTTGAAGCCCTGCTGAGTGACGCCGAATGCGACGCGCTGATACAGGCCGCCCGGCCCAGGCTGACACGCTCGTTAACGGTTGATGTGCAAACGGGCGGGCATGAAATTCACCCCGACCGCAGCAGCCAGGGCATGTTTTTTGAGCGGGCTGAAACGCCGCTGATCGCAACCCTAGAGGCGCGCATTGCCAAGCTGCTGGGGTGGCCCGCCACGCATGGTGAAAGCCTGCAAATTTTGCGCTACCCGCCTGGTGCGCAGTATTTGCCGCACTATGACTACTTTGACCCGGCCCAGAGTGGCACAGCCGAGTTGCTCAAGCGCGGCGGCCAGCGCGTGGCCACGCTCATCATCTACCTGCACGAGCCAGAAGGTGGCGGCGCTACCGTGTTCCCGGACATTGACTTGAGCATTGCGCCCAAACGGGGCAACGCCGTATTCTTCAGCTACGCCGCGCCAGACCCGGTGACCTTGAGCTTGCACGGTGGCGAGCCTGTAACCGCCGGAGAAAAGTGGATTGCCACCAAGTGGTTGCGGCAGTCGGTGTTTGAATGACGTCGCTGCAGTTACCCAAACACGCTCAGTGCCGCACCCCGCAGACCAGATCACTGACATCGTTTTCTGGGACAGCGCGCTCATTTTTAGCCAGCGCAACTTCCATTTCACGCGGCAGTGTCACACCATTTTTAACCGCTAGCACCTCGGCCATCACACTCACTGCAATTTCAGGTGGGGTTTTGCTGCCGATGTAAATGCCTATCGGGCCGCGTAGTCTGGCCAGGTCTTTTTCGCCAACGCTGAAGTGTTCTGCCATGCGCTGGTGCCGTGCCTCATTGTTGCGCCGTGAGCCAATGGCGCCGACGTAAAACGCATCGGTGGTCAACGCTTCCAGCAGCGCCAGATCATCCAGTTTCGGGTCATGCGTCAGGGCAATCACACAACTGCGCCGGTCGGGTTTGAAGGCGGTCACCACGTCGTCGGGCATATCGCTTTCAACTGACACACCGGGTACAGACCATGCGCTGCGGTACTCTTCACGCGGGTCACACACCGTGACGGCAAAGCCGCTGAACTTTGCCATCGTGGCCAGGTATTCCGTCAACTGGCCTGCACCGATGAGCAACATGCGGTACTCGGGGCCAAAGGTGTTGATGAGTTCTGACTTGTTCAACACAAGTTCCGAGGGTGAGGTGCTGGTGCTTAAAGTGACTGAGCCATCTTTCAAATTCACGCAGCGCTTCATGAGCTGGCCTGCACCTAGCGCAGCAACAAGTTCGCTCAACGCTGATGCATCCGGGTCATATTCAAGCAGCAGTTCAAGCGTGCCGCCGCAGGGCAAACCAAAGCGGTGGGCTTCGTCCGCGGTGATGCCGTACTTGATAAATCCGGGCGGGCCCGACGGGATGGCTTTGTGAACGTCCGTGCCAGAATGAGCCTGCGAGTAGGCCTGCGTAAACTGGTAAATCAGATCGTCTTCAATACAGCCACCCGACACAGAGCCGACCACCGCACCTGTTTCACAAAGCGCCATGATGGAGCCAACTGGGCGTGGTGACGAGCCCCAGGTGCGCACCACGGTAGCCAGCAATGCGCGCTTGCCCGCCAGGCGCCAGTCGCGAAGGGTGCGGAGCACCATCACATCAAGATTTTCCATACGTCACTTCTCTGTTCGTTCTGTTGGTTAAGTTCGTACTGTTTGCGTAAAAATCAAGCCACAGCTAAAACGCATAACGTACCGTCGCACCCAGCAAAGCAGTCCTGCCTGGCGCTGGCTCAAAAAAGCGTTGGTTGCCCTCATTGACGATGACCGACCCAATGTAGTTTCTGTCTGTCAAATTGTCGATGCGCACAAACTCCCTGAATGTCCATCTTCCGACAGTTTGCGTCAATGCTGCGTGCAAATCAAACGTGGCGGCAGCAGGGGCTGCGTCGGAGTTACGGTCATCCACAAACACCTTGCCTGTGTGGCGCATTTCAAGCCCGGCGTCCAGGCCCCACGGGCGATGCTGGTAGGCCAGCTCGGCAAACAGGCTCACACGCGGAACACCCGGCAGGCGGTTGCCGCTGGCCACCCGCACATTAGGCAAGGTGCACGGCGCGGCCACACAGGTCAAAAAGTCGGTTTTGTAGTGGGCATGGAGCACCGTGGCCGACAGGTAAGCCGACCACCCGCTCTGCCACTGGCCTCTAAGTGCCGCCTCTATTCCGTTGCGCTGTGTGTTACTCACACTTTGAAACGTACTGCGGCCACCGATGTTGCTCAGAACCGCCACGTCGTTACTGGTTTTAGCCTGAAAAAATGCGGCGTTCAAACGCCAGTTTTGAGCGAATTCCGCTTTAACACCCAGTTCCCATTGCTGGCTGGTAGCGGCCTTCAAGTCAAAGTTCAATCCGCCAGCACCGTTGGGACGATAAGCCAGCTCGTTCAAGGTAGGCGACTCAAAACCGCGTCCCACAGACGCGTAAATATTCAGGTTGTCTGAGGCATGAAAGACCAAACCCAACGCGGGCGTGATGCCGCTGAAGCGGGCCGAACCACTGTCGTTGCCATTGCCTGGTGCGACAAAGTTGTCGGTCGATTCAAAGGCAATGCGGGTATGCCGCAGACCAGCTGACGCGCTCCAGCGTTCGGCCAGCGCAACTTGGGCTTGCGCATAAAGTGCGCGACTGGTCACCGTGTTGCGTTCGTCACGCCTCAATGCGCCTGCGACGCCCAGCGCTGCGCCCACAAAATTCTGAAAGCCTTTGCGATTTTCATCCAGGTGGTCAATAACAACGCCTGCGGTCAACGTCACCGGGGCTCCTGCAACCAGAGCCCTGTTTGTCCAGCGGGCATCCAGTCCAGCGTAACGTCGGCTCAGGTCAATCACACCGCCCGGCTGCGTTGCAGCGGCTTGTGTGGCGACCGGAATTGCTTGATATTGCGTGACATCCCGTTCGCCGTAATACGCTGTGAACTGCATCGATTGGTCGGCATTGAGGCGATGATCCAGCACCCATCCGCCTTGCGTTTGCGCCACGGACTTTCGGGTATTGAACTGCACCGCACTGGCAGTGGTTTGCCTTGGGTCGGCGTTGAACTCGGCGCGGCTCAAACCGAGCGGGTCTTGCACATCAGGCATCGCCACGCGATTGACCACCAGGCTCATTTGCGTATCGGGGCTGAACGTGTACTTCGCCTTGCCGTTGAAGCTGTCCCGCTGAGCCGCGCTCCGCAGACGCAGGCCGTCGGTTTGAAAGCTGGACGCGCTCAAGTTGTATTGCAACACGCCCTGAGTTCCGCTGAGTTTGACACCGTTGCGGCGAACACCGTCGCTGCCCGCCACCACATCAACATCAGCAACCGTTTGCGGCCCGCCATCTGCCGTAAAAATGCTGATCACGCCACCTGATGAATTGCCATAAAGCGCTGAAAACGGGCCACGCAACACCTCAATGCGCGCGGCTGAAGCCAAATCAAAGTGTGACACCTGGCCCTGCCCATCTGGCCCGCTGGCGGGAATACCGTCGGCGTAAAGGCGCAGCCCGCGCACACCAAAAGTTGACCTGGCGCCAAACCCGCGCATTGAAATCTGCAGGTCTTGCGCGTAGTTTTGCCGGTTTTGTGCGACCACACCCGGCACTCGCTGCAGCGTTTCAGACAGGTTGATTTGCAGCTGAGATTTTTGCAACTGCTGCGCATTGATCACGTCAATCGACGAAGGCGCGTCAAACGCCGACTGTGCAATTCCCGGCGTTGCCGTTACCACCACAGGCCGCAACGTTGGCAGGTCGTTTGACGAGGGCGCTTGTGCTGCTGCCGGCTCACAGAGCGCGAGCACGCCCGCAAAAGCCGTGTTTTGCACGCACCGCAACCGAGTTGTAAAACCCACGCAATACCTTTTCTTTAATGGGGTTCAAGATTTATTTAACGTACAGCCACAGCGCAAAAACCACCGCAAAGGCCACAGCCGCAGCAATGGCCCATTTCACACTGGACGCATCTGCCTTTTCTTCCAGGCCGCCATAGGTCGTGCTCACGTCGCCCATCACCATTTTGGCGGCGTAGGCATCCGGGTGCTGGCGCTGCATTTCAAGGTCAAAGCGTTTGAAAAAGTCCTCGGCCATGGATTTGGCCGCACCGTCAATCAGGCGCTGGCCGAGCTGGGCAATTTTGCCGCCCACCGACGCATGCACGGTGTAAGCCAGCTCGCAGCCATCTGCGTTCGGCGTCAGCGTTACAGCCGAGTCACCCTTGCCAAAACCTGCCGGGCCGCCCTGCCCTTCAAAATTGATTTTGTAGCTGCTGGGCGGGTTGATATCGCTGAGCGTGATCTTGCCGCTGAACCTGGCTGATACCGGCCCGATTTTCAGGCTCATGCCAATGCTGTACTGGTTGTCACCGGATGCCTCCACCTTGTCGCAGCCCGGTATGCAGGCTTTGAGCACCGCTGGGTCGTTCAGTGCGTCCCAGGCCTGTTGTTGGGTAATAGCCAGTTGCCGTGAGCCTTGCATATCCATATTATTTTTCCTTTTTATATCGTCAATTACTTTTTCATCAGAGCTGCCAGACTGCTGGCCAGTTCCTCAAGCTTGCTTAAATTGTGAACAGCCAGCATGCCATGTGCATAGTGATGCAGCACTGCCGCGCCCTGAGCCAATGGTGCATAGCCGTCAAACCGGAGCAGCGGGTTAAGCCACAGCACACGGCGGCTTCTGCGGCGCAGCCAGGCCAGTTCTTGCGCCAGTGCTGCGGGCTCACCTGTGTCCAGGCCATCGGTGATCATGAGCACGATGGTACGCCTGCCAACCAGGCGCCTGGCGTGCTGCGTGCGCAAGCTCGTCAGCGACGCGCCCAACTGCGTGCCACCCGCAAAATCTTCAATCGCCAGGCTGGCATGGGCCAGCATGTCGTCCGTGTCCGCCTGCTTGAAGGCCGGGGTTAAATCTGTCAACCCCATGCCAAAAGCAAACACATCGCGCTGCGGATGGCGGTGCGTGGTGGCATGCAAAAAAGCCAGCAGCAGGCGCGCATAGCGCTCCATCGAGCCCGATACATCGACCAGCACCAGCAGCGGCAAATGCTTTTGCTGGCGCGCCAGCCGGGGCAAGTGCAGCAACTCGCCACCCGTGCGTGCGGCCTGTGCCATCACGCCCGGCCAGTGCATGCGCCCACCCTGTGCAGCGGGGCGCGTACGGCGCGATGCAAATTGCGGCAGCGGCAGCTTGATGTCACGCGCCAGGCGTTCGACCAAACGGTATTCAGTGGCCGACAGGGCATTGAAGTCGGCATGTTGCAGCCGCTGGATGTCGCTGGCGGTCATGGCCGCGTCAAAGTCAACTTTCTGGTCTTCCTGATTTGGCCTGGCTTGCTGGCCGAACTTTTTTTGCGGTGTCAGCGCCTCTCTTACACGAGGGCGACGCTTGCTGGTTTCAGCTTTGCCTTCAGCACTGGGCAGCAGCTGGGCCAGCAGTTTGTTGGCGACCTTCGGGTCTTGAAAATACACGTCAAACAGCTCGCGAAACACGCCCCGGTCCTGCTCACGGCTGATCATGACGGCTTCAAACGCAGCACTCAAATCTTCTTTTTCAGCAATGCCGACGTGGCTGGCCGCATCATGCGCCAAAGCAATCCGGTGGCTGTCAATTTTGACGCCTGCGCGGCGCAAGGCACGGCCAAAACCGGTGATGTTGTCGGCCAGCTTGCCCGCTCTGGCGTCACCAAGCTGCATCAGGCGTCCGCAACGTCTGGGGTCAACAGCAGCGCGGCCATCTCTTGCGTCAACGCTGTCACGTCTTCACGCTGCTTGAACAAAATACCGGCGGTGTCCATCACCACTTCCGGGTCAATCACCAGCGTGTCAAGTGCAATCAGGGCTTTGGCCCATTCCACGCTCTCTGCAATGCCCGGTGCGCGTGCAAACGCATTGCCAAACGGTGAGCGGCGCAGCTTGTCAACAAAAGCCGAGACCTGGGCCGACAAGTCATCACTGGCCTCGGGCACCTGCGCCCGCACAATCGCCAGTTCACGCTCGCGCTCTGGGTAGTCCAGCCAGTGGTACAGGCAGCGACGCTTGACGGCATCGTTCAACTCTCTGGTGCGGTTGCTGGTCAAAATCGTCACGGGCGAAATCACGGCTTTGATGGTGCCAATTTCGGGAATACTGACCTGGTACTCGCCCAGGTATTCGAGCAAAAACGCCTCAAACGGTTCGTCTGCGCGGTCAACCTCGTCAATCAGCAGCACCGCACCGGGTGCGGGCGCTTGCAGGGCTTGCAGCAGCGGGCGGCGAATCAAATAGCGGTCTTGGTAGACCTCGCTTTCAACATCGGTAGCAGACCCTTTGCCTTCAGCTGCTTTCATGTGCAGCAATTGGGCTGCGTAATTCCACTCATAGAGCGCTTCACGCTGTTCCAGGCCGTCGTAACACTGAAGGCGAATCAGCTCCCGCTGCAGCACCTTGCCCAAGGCTTTGGCCAGCTCGGTTTTGCCCACACCGGGCTCGCCCTCCAGCAGCAGTGGGCGCTGGAGCTTGAGGGCTAAAAATACAGCGGTTGCCAGGCGGCGGTCAGCAAAATAGCCAGCGTCTTGTAGCGCAGCCATCAGCGCATCAATGGTTTTGAAGAGAATCATTTACTATTAACTTAGTAGCTGCTTGCGCCCGTATTCATTGGGCTAGAGCACTAAAACACACTTAAAACATGCCTTAAAAGGCCAAATTCGAGCATTTTCAACTCAAATTTGGCCAGCAGCATCAACCCAGCGCCATGGCCACACCACGCTGCGTTTGCACGCTGATGATGTTGGCGCGGTAAGCCGCTGTGGCATGAATGTCGTGGTTCAAGTCGGTCGCGTCAATCTTGACGGCTGCCGCGGCTTCAGGGGTGAAGCTTTTGTTCAAAGCGGCCTCAAGCCCAGCGTGCCTGAATACGCCGCCACTCGATGCGCCTGTGACCGCCACCCGCACATCACCACCAAAGTCAGCTATGAACACACCGACCATCGCAAAGCGTGAAGCTTGCTGCTTGAACTTCATATACGCAGCGCGCTTGGGGATGGGAAAGCTGATCGCAGTGATCAGCTCGCCATCATTGAGCGCCGTGGTGAACATGCCCTGAAAGTAGTCATTCGCTTCAATTTTGCGGGCAGTCGTGTGGATGGTGGCGCCCAGCGCCAGCACCGCACTGGGGTAGCAGGCCGATGGGTCGTTGTTGGCGACTGAGCCGCCCATCGTGCCCATGGCGCGTACCTGGCGGTCACCAATGTTGCCTGCCAGATGCGCCAGCGCCGGGATGGCCGCCAGTACATCAGCATTAATGGCGACATCGGCATGGCGAGCCATCGCGCCAATGACGATGCTGTTGCCGTCGCGTTTGATACTGCTCATGTCTTTGATGCCGCTCAAATCAGCCAGCTTGTCAGGGCTGGACAAGCGCAGCTTCATGGATGCCAGCAGGGTTTGGCCGCCTGCAAGTGGCTTGGAACCGCTGGCCGCCAGTTTGGCTGCGTCTTGCACGGTCGCGGGGCGCTCTAATGTAAATGCGTACATGGTGTTTGCTCCTTTGGCGAATTAATGTTTGGCTGACTGAATGGCTTCCCACACCCGGCCAGGGGTGGCGGGCATGTCAAAGTCGACCACACCCAGTGGTTTGAGTGCATCGAGCACCGCGTTGATCACCGCCGGCGGTGAGCCAATCGCGCCCGCCTCGCCGCAGCCCTTGGCACCCAGCGGGTTGTGGCTGCACGGTGTGCAGAGTGTGTCCAGTGTGAAGTTGGGCATGTCGTCTGCACGCGGCATGGTGTAGTCCATCATCGAGCCGGTCAACAACTGGCCGGTTTCTTCGTCGTACACACAGTTCTCCAGCAGCGCCTGGCCGATGCCCTGCACCAGCCCGCCATGCACCTGGCCTTCAACAATCATCGGGTTGATGATGTTGCCAAAGTCATCGACCGCGGTAAAGCGCTCGACCTTGACGCTGCCTGTGGCCGGGTCCACTTCGACCTCGCAAATGTAGGTGCCTGACGGGAAGGTGAAGTTGGTCGGGTCGTAAAACGCGGTCTCGTTCAGGCCCGGCTCCAGCTTGTCGAGCGGGTAGTTGTGCGGCACGTAAGCCGTCAGAGCCACCTGCCCAAAGGTCACTTTCTTGTCGGTGCCCTTGATGGTGAATTCGCCATTGGCAAACTCCACATCGGCGTCGCTGGCTTCCATCAAATGCGCGGCGATCTTTTTGGCCTTGGTTTCGATTTTGTCGAGCGCCTTCATGATGGCGGTGCCGCCCACCGACATGGAGCGCGAACCATAGGTGCCCATGCCAAACGGTACGCGGCCTGTATCGCCATGAACGATATCCACCGCATCGACCGAGATGCCCAGGCGCGCCGCCACGACTTGCGCAAACGTGGTTTCATGCCCTTGGCCGTGACTGTGTGAGCCGGTGAACACCGTCACGCTGCCGGTGGGGTGAACGCGCACTTCACCGCATTCAAACAAACCGGCCCGCGCGCCCAATGCGCCAGCAATATTGCTGGGTGCCAGCCCGCAAGCTTCGATATAGCTGGAGTAACCAATGCCGCGCAGCAGGCCTTTGGCTTTGGATGCCGCCTGGCGAGCTGGCAAGCCGGCAATGTCGGCAAGTTCATTGGCGCGCTTGAGCAGCGATGAAAAATCGCCCACGTCGTATTGCAGCGCCACAGGTGTCTGGTACGGAAACTCCTGGATGAAGTTGCGGCGGCGAATTTCGTCCTGGCTCAAGCCCATCTCCCAGCCCGCGCGCGACACAATGCGCTCCAGCAAATAAGTCGCTTCTGGCCTGCCAGCGCCGCGATACGCATCCACCGGTGCGGTGTTGGTAAACCAGGCATCGACCTCGCAGTAAATCAGCGGTGTGCTGTATTGGCCAGCCAGCAGCGTGGCGTACAAAATGGTTGGCACAGCAGGTGCAAAGGTTGACAGGTACGCCCCCATGTTGGCGTCGGTATGCACCCGCAGGGCCAAAAACTTGCCGTCTTTGTCAAGCGCCAGCTCGGCGTGGCTTGAATGGTCACGGCCATGCGCGTCGCTGACAAAGGCCTCGCTGCGGTCGGCGGTCCATTTGATGTTGCGGTTGAGCTTTTTAGAGGCCCAGACCAGGCACACGTCTTCCGCGTAAAGGTAAATTTTGGAGCCAAAGCCGCCGCCCACGTCTGGTGCAATCACGCGCACCTTGTGCTCGGGCAAGCCCATCACAAAGGCAGTGAGCAACAGGCGTTCAACGTGCGGGTTCTGGTTGGCCACATACAGTGTGTAGTCGTCATTGGCGCGGCTGTAGGCACCAATGGCCGAGCGGGGCTCCATCGCGTTGGGCACCAGGCGGTTGTTGGTCAAGTCGATTTTGGTGACGTGCGCAGCATGGGTAAAAGCGGCGTCAACCAGCGCCTTGTCGCCAATGGCCCATTTGTAGCAATGGTTGTCGGGTGCGGCTTCGTGCAGCGCTGTTGCGGTTTTGGCTTTGGTCACGTTGACAACCGCGGTCAATACCTCGTAGTCCACCTCGACCAGTTCAGCAGCGTTTTTGGCCTGCGCCAGTGTTTCGGCCACCACCATGGCCACATGGTCGCCCACATAGCGCACCTTGCCTTGCGCAAGAATCGGGTGCGGCGGCTCTTTCATCGGGTTGCCGTCTGTAGAAGTGATGCCCCAGCCGCATGGCAAGCCGTTGATCTTGTCGTTGGCAACATCAGCGCCGACAAAAATATCCAGCACACCGGGTGCCGCTTTGGCTGCAGCCAGGTTGATGCTCTTGATGTTGGCATGTGCGTGCGGTGAACGCACAAACACCGCGTAGCTCTGGTTGGCCAGGGTGATGTCGTCGGTGTACTGGCCGCCGCCGGTCAAGAAGCGGTAGTCCTCTTTACGACGGACGGGAACGCCAATGTTTGGCAAATTTACGAAGTCGGGTGCGCCCATGATGTGCTCCTGATGTATCTAAGAATTGAGTTAAGCAGCCATGGCGGCAGCGCCAGTGCGAACGGCTTTAACAATGTTTTGATACCCGGTGCAGCGGCAGATGTTGCCCTCCAGGTGCTCGCGGATTTCAATCTCGGTGGCTTTGGGGTGGTGGTTGCACAAGTCCACCGCGCTCATCACCATGCCAGTGGTGCAAAACCCGCACTGCAGGCCGTGACATTCTTTAAAAGCCGCTTGCATCGGGTGCATGGTGCCGTCTTTGGCGGCCAGGCCTTCAATTGTGGTGATGTCTGCACCTTGCGCCTGCGCGGCCAGCATGTTGCATGACTTGACTGCGCGGCCATTCATGATGACCGTACAGGCGCCGCACTGGGCCGTGTCGCAACCCACATGGGTGCCGGTGAGCAATAGCTTTTCGCGCAATGCCTGCACCAGCAGCGTGTTGTCGGGCATGTCAATGTGGGCCGCTTTGCCATTGACGGTGAACTGAACTTGCATGGCTTTGTCTCCTGTTGGCTGTTAAATTGGCTACGGATTGCCTGAGTGTTGGCGGGTAACTGAAAGCCATTCATTATTTGAGTCAAGGTGCTGCCGCTTCCTAGGTTAAACCCTTGGCAACTTGCCAAAGTCTGGGGATATTCTCAAAATGCAACAGTATTGAGCGACCAAGGTGACAGAATCATTTCACGCATGTCATTTCTGACCCACAACCCGCCGGACGCACGCTTGCAGCAAATTGCGCTGGCGCGTCAGACGGTGCTGCATGATGGCAAAGCCATGACCGACACCGGCGGCCAAAGCTGGATAGAAAGGTCATGGCAGCGCGCTTTGGCCAGCGGCAAAAGGCCAGACCACGCCGTGATTTTTGATGTGATTTCGCCCAGCGCCATGCGGCGGGTCAGTGATGAGCACCACGCCCTGGTGCGCACCGCCCGGCCCGTGCTGGAAAGTCTGGGGCAGGCCATTGCCAGCACCCGTTACTTTGCAGTTTTGACGGACGCACAAGGCGTGGTGATTGACGCCCACGGCCCGATTGACCGCAGCGACAGGCGAGCCGACCTGATCACCCGCATTGGTACCGACCTGTCAGAAAGCCGATTGGCCACCACCGCCATCAGCGCTGCACTGACTGAGCTGCAACCGGTATGGCTACACCGGGGTGAACATTTTTTTACGGCCAACTCGGTCTACAGCTGCGCCGGTGCGCCGCTCTTTGGTACCGATGGCTCATGCATCGGCATGCTGGATTTAACCGGCATTGAGGCGGTAGAACGGCCAGAGCTGAAACACCTGGTGGCGCAGTCTGCGCGCAGCATTGAAAACGCGCTGACCCTTGGCAAATTGAACGGCCAAACCGACCTGCTGGTCCGCTTGAACTGGCCAGGCCGCACACTGGGCGACGAAACCGATGGCCTGGTCTGCCTGAATGCCGATGGCTATGTGACAGCCGCCAACCAGATGGCGCGCATGATGGTGCCGCAGTTGACCACGGGCAACAATGCGCCGCGCCACGCCAGCGACCTGTTTGGCATGCCGCACGACATGCTGTTTGACGCCGCGCGCAAAAAAAGCGGAAAGATGGCACTGGAAGTACCGCTGTGGACAGGCTTGCGTCTGCATGCAATGCCCGTCATGCACGGACACAGCAGCGCATCACCCAGCGCCCAGCTTGAAGCGCCAGCCGCCCCTGCCCCGCCCTTAAAAGACATTGAAACAGCGCTCATCCGCCAAGCGGTGGATGAGGCGCGCGGCAATGTCCAAAAAGCCGCCAAAACCCTGGGCATCAGCCGCGCCACGGTGTACAGGCGGTTGGGTTCGATACTAAAGCGCCGTTAAACAAGCAAAACCATCAATGCTTGTGGTCAGCTGCTTTGCCATGCGCTACGCCCGGCGCAACATTGCTGACCGGCAAGCTCAGTTCCAGTTTGCTTTCAGCGCCCTTTGAGTCTTTGAAAATCAGCGTCACCGGGACCTTGCTGTCTTTAAGCAATGGCTGCTTCAGGTCCATCAACATAACGTGGTAACCACCCGGCTTAAGCTCAACGGCCTTGCCTGCTGGCAAATCAAGCGATGGCAGCGCGCGCATTTTCATGACGTCGCCGTCCATCTTCATTTCATGGACCTCGCCGACGCCCGCCACAGGTGACGATACGCCAACAAGTTTGGCACCGTTTTTGGCGGTGATTTTCATGAAAGCGCCTGTTCCCATTTGGCCTGGCACAGTACTGCGCACCCATGCGTCTTTGACGTCGACGTTTGCGTTTGGAGTTTGGGCAAAAGCCAAGCCGCTAACGACAGCAACCATCGCGGTCAGTGATATTGATTTGAAAAGTGTCATGTTTTACTTTCGGAGTTGATAAAAATTCAATGTTTGTGTTCAGCAGGCATAGCGGCTGCAGCCGCAAGTGGTGCGGTAACTTCAAGCAAAGCGGCTGGCGACTTCAACCCTTTGGTCGACAAGCCCGTAGCTGGGACTTCCGCCCAATTGTTACTGCCGCTCTCACAGCTTTGCAACACCTTGAACCACAGCGGCCCGGCAGCTTCAGGCAACTTGCCGCGCAGAACGAACTCGTCAAAGTGTGCATTCTGCAAGGCGGCTTCTTTGCTCAAAGCCGTCCAGGTGATGAGCTTGTTCGGGTCTATAGCCAATGCCCAGCCGGCCTTGGCATAAGGCTTGGCCGCCTGAAAACCAGGCGGAATCTGCACGGCAATCGCCGTTGTGGGTGAGCCGTTACAGCCATGGCCCACCTGAAACACCGCTTTGTAGGTGCTGCCCGCGGCGGCGGCTTTATTCTCTAAAACGATATGTGAAAAAGAGGCTGCAGGCCAATAAATCATTGCGCAAGCAGCTATTAATTTTGTAGTATTCAGCAATTTCATAAGATTTTCTTTCAGTTGTTTACAAAGCAAATTTGAGTTCGGTGATAAAGGTGCGCTGCGGATACGGGTGAAAGTTCCAGTACTGGTAGTTGTTCAGGTTGTCGATGCCCACAGCCATGCTGACCTGTTTGTTGAGCTGGTAACGCGCCCGAACATCCGCCGTAAAGTACCTGCTAACGCCTTGGTAGGCAAAGCCGTTCACGTCAGCGTTGTTCAAGCTGCTGAACTGCGCACCGCTAAAACGCACACCCAGGCTGGCTGTCCATTGCGGGTCAAACCTGTAGCTAACCAAACCGGTAGCGCGCCACACTGGCACGCGCGGCTGGTACTTGCCCACGGTATCACCCGGTACGGTGACAAAGCCCGCGTTTTCCTTGATGCGTGAGTCGGCGTAGGTCACGCTACCACTCAAGTCGAGTCCTTTTGCCAAGACGTCATTGCCGTTGTAGGCCATCTCTAACCCGTTGGTTTGAATCCGGTCCACGTTTTGCACCCGCGTGATGTTGGCGTTGGCTACCGAGTCAAACGTGGTTTGTGAATACAGCGAATCACGCGTGTTTTCAGTAAAAAATGTCAGGCGCAGCAAGCCATTGCCCAGGTCCTTTTCTGCCGACAGCTCCGTGGTCCAGGACTTTTCAGGCCGCAGGTTCGGGTCATTGACGAATCGCGAATTAACAGTGGCAGTCGCGCCGTACAGTTCGCTGACAGTAGGAAAGCGCACCGCACGCCCAGTGGAGGCTTTCAGCACCGTATCACTCGACCATTGGTAGGACAGCGCTGCTTTGGGTGAAATGGCATTCAAACTGCGCGATGCATAAGCTGTATTGGCCGCATTTCCGGCACCAAAAGTGGTAAAGCCGCTGTTGGCCGTCCAGTTCTCCAGCCGCGCCCCCAACACCGTCTTCCACTTGGGCGCAAAAGCCCAGGTGTCTTGCGCATACAAACTACGCAGTTGCGTGGTGCCACCCACGTCATTGGCCACCGTGCCCGGCCCATCGGTCAGGTAGTTGCCAGCAATGTTCGAGCGCAAGATGCGCAGCTTGTAGCTGTCTTGCTGGAATCCAAAGTCCACGATGTGCGGCCCTTTGATCCCATCAGGCCGCCAAGTGCCTTTCAGGGCGACATTATTCCAACCCGTTCCGCCCTGGTCTGTCAGTTGGCCTGCGCCGCCGGCCAGTGAACCGGGTTGAGCAGTGCTGGCTGCACGACTTTGGTCTTTGTTGTAGTTGTACATGCTGGCGGCAACCACCCAGTCAAAAACACCTTGTGTGTTTGACTTGACCGACAGGCCATGCATGACGTGTTCCAGCGATTCATTGCTCACACCAAAATCACTGGCAGCCAATGTGTAGCCTCTGCCGTTGATACTGACGTTGCCGCTATACACGGGGTTGCCCGCAGCATTGCGCAGGTAGCTTTGCGAGCGGTTCTCCGACGTGTTTTGCCAGTATCCCAGCGTGTAGCTGGCCCGCACGGTGGGTGAAAAGTCATAGGCCAGCTTGACCTTGGCATGGTCTTGCGTGGTTTTGTATTGGGTTGAACCGCCCAGCAAAAGCCAGGGCGTATTGGTGTTGTTCAGCCCCTGTACAGCGCCTGTCACACGTTGCGCATTTGCAGCAGGTGCCGTGCCCTGACTGACCAGACGCGTGGCAAACACCAGCGGTTGACTAGTGCTGGTGGTGCGATTGACATTGACAAACCACGACCAGTCACCATTTTTATTGCCCAGCGATGCGCTGGCCTGCGTGCCGCCGTAATTGCTGTCGGTGCCATACAGTTTGAAGTTTTGCGTGTAGCCGCTGAGCTTGGCGTGCGCTTCAAACTGTTTTGGCATGCGGGTGACGTAGTCAACCACCGCTCCGACTGAATTGCCTGAATAGGCCGCAGAAAACGGACCATAAAGCACATCGACCCGCTCAATTTCTTCAGGTGTGACCAAACCCCAGCGCGGCGCGTAGGTTGCGCCATTGCCCAGGTAGTTCGACAGCAAAATGCCATCGGCATACACCATGGACCGAGCTGAATTGCCGGTGCCCGATGCGCGGCTGGACAACACCGCGTGGTTGTAGTCGCCAATGTAGCGCTTGCGTACCAGCAGGCTGGGGAAATACTTCAGCGCGTCTTGACTGTCTGTCGCGTTGACGGTTTGCTCAATCTGCTCCTTGGTCACGCCCTCAATCGTGGTGGGGATTTGTGTAGGCAGGGATGTGGGCTGACCACTGTTGATAGTGACCACACCGAGTGTTTTGGCGGGTGCATCTGGTGGTGTGGGAACTGGCGTTTGAGCGACAGCCCCGAGGCTGACGAACATCGCAGCGGCGATAGCCGTCATCGGGAAGACAAAAGCGTCTTTGGTTTTCATGAAATTTGCACTTTGAAAATGAAATGAACAGCGCTCTGGCCATCAAGCCTGAACGCAGGAGACTCAAGCCCAATAAGCTAGGGGCCCGAGCGGTTTCAGTTCAAAGTGCAGGAGGGCCGCGACTGGGCGGCAGACCGGAAATAGCGGCGGCTAAATCAAACGGCAAATCAACGCCAGCGACCTGCTCGCCAGGCTGGCTGGGCAAGGTTTGCGCCGTGAAAGACGGTAAAACCAGAGCAAACGAGCCGCACATGTCGCAGTGCGATCCCGCTGGCACGGCATCACCCGCAGCGTTGCTTGCTGTGTTCACCAGGCAAACACCGCCCAGCTTACCAGTGCGCACCTCTTCGGCCAGCATGGCCGCAGGCGCAACCAGCGCAGACAACACCGCCAAAAAGCTCAGAAAGGCAGCAACTCGCCGCCACAAAGGCAGGGTTGAGGGCGATGACAATGGGTAAGACACAACGCGGATTATAGAAACACCCAGCCGCGCCAAGTCAGTGAATAAGCTGGGTCAGGACGTTGCAGCCCAGATGGGAAACAGTTTCGTTTGACGGCATGTCGCTAGCTAGGTATGATTTACACAGTATTACTGCATACTGAAAGAACACCTTATGACCGCTCTACGCGCCTCTTATTCCATAGCCCCAGAGGTTTTACAACGCTTTAATGCACTGGTTCCGTCCAGTGAGCGCAGTAAAACAGTTCAGTCGCTGATGGAAAGCATCCTGGAACGCCGTGAGAAAAGTCTGGAGGCCATCGCCAACGAGTTTGCCACGCACCCTGACTTTGCCGAAGCACGCGCTGACAGCCTGTTGTGGGACGCAACATCGCTCGATGGCTTGACCGAACCTCAGCAATGACCAACGGTATGAACATTGAACGCGGCAGCATATACCGCGTCAATCTTGAGCCAACCACAGGCAGCGAACAACAGGGCAATGCCAGACCTTGCATCGTTTTAAGTCTGAGCGCCTACAACCGTCAATTGCGCACCGTGTGTGTGGTGCCCTTAACGTCATCGCCCCGAGCACTCGCGCCTTTGATCGTGCCGGTGCCGTCAGCTGGCAAAGCAAATTCAATGGCCTTGTGCCATCAAATACGCACGATCGACAAAACCCGGATTGGCAAGCTGCTCGGCACGCTGAGTCTGGATGATTTGGCGGTTGTAGAAGATGGTGTGCGGCGGGTACACGGCTTATGACGCCGGGTCCAACCGCCACCCAAGCCGACGCGCAAGCCGCTGCCTTCATCCAGCGCTGGCAAGGCACCACCGCCAGCGAGCTGTCAACCGCGCAAAGTTTTGTGCGCGAGCTGTGTGACCTGCTGGGCGTGGCCAACCCGCACCCCACTGCTGCGCAAGACTACATGTTCGAGCGCCCCATTACCTTTGCGCATGGCGACGGCAGCAGCAGCGCCGGGCGAATTGACTGCTACAAGCATGGCCACTTTGTACTGGAGGCCAAAAAAACCCGGCTGAACCCAAACGCCAAAGGATTTACCAAAGGCTTTGACGACGCCCTGCTGCGCGCCCGCGCCCAAGGCGAAGGCTACGCACGCGCCCTGCCCGCACACGAAGGCCGACCACCCTTTGTACTGGTGGTGGACGTGGGCACGGTGATTGAGCTGTACAGCGAGTTCACCAAGAGCGGCGCAACCTATGTGCCCTTCCCAGACCCGCGCAGCCACCGCATTGCTTTGGCTGACCTGGCCAAACCCGAGGTACGCCAACGCCTGAAGTTGATTTGGACAGACCCGCTGGCGCTGGACCCGAGCCGCCTGAGCGCCGCCACCACGCGTGAAGTAGCCGGGCAACTGGCAGACCTGGCCAAGTCACTTGAACAATCAGGCCACCGGGCTGACCACGTGGCGGCGTTCCTCACCCGCAGTTTGTTCAGCATGTTTGCGGAAGACGTGGAGCTGCTGCCCAAAGGCAGCTTTTTGCAACTACTGCAAAAGCATGAACGCGACCCACATGCCCTGCAAGGCATGTTGCGCGGCCTGTGGCAAGACATGGACCAGGGCGGCTTCAGCGTGGCGCTGGCCAGCCAGGTGCTGCGCTTCAACGGCAAGCTGTTTAAAGACCCCACCAAAGACGGCTACAGCCTGCTGTTAAATGCGCAGCAAATAGCCCAACTGACGCGGGCAGCACAGGCCAACTGGCGAGAGGTAGAACCCGCCATCTTCGGCACCCTGCTGGAGCGCGCATTAGACCCCACCGAGCGCCACGCCCTGGGCGCGCACTACACGCCGCGTGCTTATGTTGAGCGGCTGGTGCTGCCCACCGTGGTCGAGCCCCTGCGCGCCGACTGGGCCAACGCCCAGGCCGCCGCCGTGCTGCTGGCCAGCGAGGCTGCAGAACTCACTGGCAAAGCGGCAGACGACAAAATGGCGCAAGCACGCGCCGAGCTAAAGCAATTTCACCACCAGCTCTGCACCTTGCGCGTGCTGGACCCAGCCTGCGGCAGCGGCAACTTTTTGTATGTGACGCTGGAGCATTTGAAGCGCCTTGAAGGCGAAGTCATCAATCAGCTGGAAGCCTTCGGCCAAACCCAGGACTCGCTGGGCCTGGAAGGCGAAACTGTCACCCCCCAGCAACTGCTGGGCATCGAGCTGAACGAACGCGCCGCCGCCCTGGCCGAGCTGGTGCTGTGGATAGGCTATTTGCAGTGGCACATACGCACACGCGGCAACAAAGCCGTGGCCGAGCCGGTGGTGCACGACTACGGCAATATTGAATGCCGTGATGCGGTGCTAGCCTGGGCTGATACTGATTTGGCTTATGACGCAGACGGTCAATTACTCAGCCGCTGGGACGGCAAGACTTTCAAAACCCACCCCGTGACTGGCGCGCTAGTGCCTGATGAAGCTGCGATGGTGCCGCAGTGGCGCTACATACGGCCCACGCAAGCCAAATGGCCGACGGCAGACTTTATTGTGGGCAACCCGCCGTTTATCGGAGCCAGCACCATGCGTGCGGCGCTGGGCGATGGCTATGTAGAAGCGCTGCGCAAAACCTGGCCTGAAGTACCTGAGAGCGCTGACTTTGTGATGCACTGGTGGGCCAGAAGCGCCCTCATGGTGACCAGCGGCAAAACGCACCAATTCGGCCTGATCACCACCAACAGTCTGCGCCAAACCTTCAACCGCCGCGTGGTGCAGGCCGCGTTAGACCAAGGGCTTTCGCTGATCTACGCCATCCCCGACCATCCATGGGTAGACAACGCAAACGGCGCAGCAGTGCGCATTGCGATGACGGTTGGCACAAGAGCAGGTGCAGCTAAATCGGGGTCTCCGAAATGGGGGTCGGATCCCGAAGCAGAGCGGAGTGGCTCTGACCCCCATTTCGGAGACCCCAATTTAGCGGCGCAAGGCACAACAACAACCCGCCTGCTCACCCTGTTAAGCGAAACCACAGGCGACTTCGGCGAAGTAGACGTGACGCTGGCACAACACAGCGGCATCATTCATGCGGACTTGAGCGTGGGGGCAAATGTAGCCTCTGCTGTCCAACTTGAAGCAAACGAAAACCTTAGTAATCGCGGTGTGCAACTCTTTGGTGCTGGTTTCATCGTCACGCCAGAAGAGGCGGCTGCATTCAAACTGCCCGCCTCCCAAACCATCATCCGCGACTACCGTAACGGGCGCGACTTGACTGATTCCCCACGCGGGGTGAAAGTCATAGACGCATTTGGCTTAACCTCCGACCAGTTGCGCACACAGTATCCAGCGGTTTACCAGTGGCTTCTTGAGCGCGTGAAACCTGAACGCGAGCAAAACAACCGTGCGAGCTATCGCGACAACTGGTGGATTCACGGCGAACCGCGCAAGGTCATGCGCAAACAGCTAGCTGGCTTGCCCCGCTACATCGCCACAGTAGAAACAGCCAAGCACCGTACTTTTCAATTTGTTGACTCAAACATCCTTCCAGACAACATGCTGGTTGTCATAGCAACTAACGACGACTTTCACTTGGGCGTACTCTCAAGCCAGTCACACGCGGCATGGGCTTGGGCGAACGGCGGCTCGCTTGGCATGTATGTCGGTAATGTCCGCTACAACAAATCCCGCTGTTTTGAAACCTTTCCCTTCCCAGACGAAGACACAGGCCTGAACTCCGAACTGCGCAACCAAATCGCCACCCTGGCCGAGCAAATCGACGCCCACCGAAAACGCCAGCAAGCCGCCAACCCCGGCCTGACGCTGACAGGCATGTACAACGTGCTCGAAGCCCTCAAGTCAGGCCGCGACCTGACGGCCAAAGAAAAAACCATCCACGCCCAAGGCCTGGTTGGCGTGCTGAAAGAGCTGCACGACGAACTCGACGCCGCCGTACTTACTGCCTATGGCCTGGAGCCCGGTTTAAGCAACGACGCGCTGCTAAGCCACCTCGTCAGCCTCAACGCCCAACGCGCGCTTGAGGAAAAAACCGGCAAAGTCCGCTGGCTGCGGCCAGAGTTTCAAAACCCGGCGCTGCGGAGCAGCTCTGGTTCACTATTAAATCAGGAGCTGCTTGCGCCCGGATTCATTGGTCTACAGGCCGATTTGATACCTGAAAACGACCCAGAAACGGCAAAAACCGACAAAAACGCCGCTAAAACGGCTCAAACAGCCTGGCCCAACACCCTGCCAGCCCAGGTCAGCGCCACAGCCCAACTGCTGGCCAGCGCGGGCGCAGCCCTGAGCCTGGCCCACATAGAAGCCAGCTTCAAAGGTAAAGGCCCGTGGAAAAAGGGCTTGCCCCGCATCCTGGAAACGCTGGAAGCGTTGGGGCGGGCGCGGCGTGAAGGCAGCGGCGGGTGGCGTGGGCTGTGAGCAGGTCGGGTCAGAACAGAACGAATGCCCGGTGCGCCTGACGCGCTAAGTCGCGAAGTCGCGAAGTCGCGAAGTCGCGAAGTTTATGATATGGTTATGCCCGTGAAACCATTTTCAACAACAAAACTCGTTGTCATCGATACCTGCGTTTTGGTAGCCGCGGCTCGTTCGCGTAACGGTGCCAGCTTCAAGTTGCTATCGATGCTGCCAAGTCGTGATTTTGAAATCGCCTTGACTGTTCCGCTCTACACCGAATACCAAGCGGTCTTGACCCGGCCAGAGCATTTGCCGTCAGGGCTGACAGCCGATGCCGCGCTCGGCTTTGTTCGTTACCTTGCGTCCATTGCCCAGCTGCACGATGTGTATTTTTTATGGTGTCCTTTGTTGCGGGATCCTGACGATGATATGGTGCTTGAATGCGCTGTAGCTTGCGGCAGCAAGTTGATCTTGACGCACAACACCAAAGACTTTCGCCGGGCTGAATCACTGGGTGTTTCAGCCGTCACACCAGCCGATTTTTTTGCCTTGATCAGGAGCCAACCATGACCGCCCTCACCATCCGCCTGCCTAACTCTGTGCATCAAAAAATCAAAGAACTGGCCAAACGCGATGACGTTTCGGTCAACCAGTTTATTGCCAGCGCCGCCGCTGAAAAAATGGCGTCATTCATGACACTGGATTACCTCAAAGCCGAAGCCGCCAAAGGCCAGCGCAGTGATTTTGACCACTACCTGCGCAGCGTACCCGACGCTCCCGCTGCAGCGGGTGACATCATTCATTCTTAACCGCTATGTTTTCAGTAGCTGCTTGCGCCCGTATATATTGGACTACAGGCCGATTTGATACCTGAAAACGACTAAAACCAGCCCTAAGGGAACACCAGAGGCTATTCAGGCGATTTTCAGTCGTTTAACAGCCCATCACTTCACCGCGTTCGGGAAAAACAGCTGCTCGCCGCCAATCCTGTAGCCCGCAATCACGGCCTGCCCTGCGTGTGAAACAACCCAGTCGACAAACTTTTGTGCCTCGGCGACTTTGGTCTGCGGGTGCTTGGCGGGGTTGACGACCATCACGCCGTACTGGTTGAACAGCCGCGTGTCGCCCTCCACCAGAATCGTCAGGTCTGCACGGTTTTTAAAGGCCAGCCAGGTACCCCTGTCGGTCAGCACGTAGCCGCCCGAGCTGGCGGCGATGTTCAGGGCCGGGCCCATACCGCAGCCGCAGGCTTTGTAGTTGGTGAAACCGGAAATGGCGGGCTTGTCTGCTGGCGTGTCGATGCCTGCCGTCTTCCAGTAGCGCAGCTCGGCGGCGTGGGTGCCGCTTTTGTCGCCGCGCGACACAAAGGTGGCGTTGCTGGCGCTGAGCTTTCGCAGGGCATCTGCAATGTCTTTTCCTTTGGTCTTGGCTGGGTCAGCCGCGGGGCCAATCAGCACAAAGTCGTTGTACATGACGGGAAAGCGTTTGATGGCAAAGCCCTCGGCCACGACTTTTTCTTCAGCCGCCTGGTCATGCACAAACAGCACATCTGCATCACCCCGGCGACCCATGTCAATGGCCTGACCGGTACCGACGGCGACCACTTTCACGTCAATGCCTGTGGCTTTTTTAAACTCGGGCAACAAGGCAGTGAAAAGACCAGACTGCTCAGTCGAGGTGGTGGATGCCATCACGATAGGGTTTGTCTGCGCTATTGAAACAGTAGCTGCTTGCGCCCATAAAATAAGGGCTGCAGCCTTAAACGATACTGAAAAAAGGCCTTTTTTTATCATCCAAGCTCTCCTTTGAGAAAATTTTCAGCTGCAGCGGGCAGCGGGCCGTTAAAAAAATCGTGTGTCGGTAAATCAGCCACCACCCTGCCCGATTCGAGGTAAACCACCCGGCTGGCCAGGCGCTTGACCTGGCCCAGGTTGTGGCTGCTGAAAACAAGGGTGGTGCCGCCGTCGGCAAAGGCTGTCATGAGGCGTTCGACCTCGCGCTTGGCGGCCGGGTCCAGGCTGGATGTCGGCTCGTCCAGCAGCAGCACCGCTGGCTTGCAGGCCCAGGCGCGCGCCAGCGCCACCCGCTGCTGCTGCCCGCCCGATAGCGCTTTGGCATTGCGCCCTGCCAGGTCAGCCAGGCCCACACGCGCCAGCGCCGCCAACGCGTCCCTCTTGGCCTGCTGCCAGTCAGACCCGCGCAGCCACAGGCTGAGGGCAATGTTGTTTTGCACACTGGCGCGCAGCATGTACGGGCGTTGAAACAGCATGGCCTGGCGTGCCGACGCATCGACCGTCAGCGAGCCTGCTGAAGGTTTGAGCAGGCCGTGCAGCGTACGCAGCAGCGTGCTTTTGCCGCTGCCGTTGGAGCCAATCAGCGCCAGGCGTTCACCCGCTGCGATGCGCATCGAGCAGTCTGCCAACGCCTGCACCTGGCCAAACCGCACACTGGCAGATTGCAGATTGAAAAGCGACGTCATGTTGCGGCCACCACGCGTTCTGGCTGGGTATCTCCGAGCCGTTCACGCCACATTTTGAGCATGCCAATCACCGCATTGAGCAGCAGCACCACACCCAGCAGCACGATGCCCAAAGCCAGCGCCAGCGGTAAATCGCCCTTGCTGGTCTCCAGCGCGATGGATGTGGTCATCACCCGGGTAAAGCCGTCAATGTTGCCGCCCACCACCATCACCGCGCCCACCTCAGAAATAGCGCGGCCAAAAGCGGCTATCAGCACCGTCAGCAGCGCATAGCGCTCGTCCCACAGCAAGATCAAACTGCGCATGAAAGGCCCGGCACCGAGCGATGCAAACTGCTCGCCGTGACTGCGGTCAGCGTCTTCAATCGTCTGCCGCACCAGCGCCGTGACCACCGGCAACACCAACACAGCCTGCGCCAGCACCATGGCCTTGAAGGAAAAAAGCCAGCCCAAAAACCCCAGCGGCCCGCTGCGCGACAGCAGCAGGTACACCACCAGCCCCACCACCACAGACGGCAAGGCCAACGCTGTGTTGAGCAGCGCCAGCACCACGCCCCGGCCTTTAAAGCGCGACACACCCAGCCAGGCCCCCAGCACCAGGCCCAGGCCAGAAGCCAGCACGCAAGCGGTGGCGCTAACGGCCAGCGAGCGGGCGACGATGCCGGCCAGCATGGGGTCAAGCGACGTGATGAGTGAAATGGGCGTGGCGGCGCTGTCGGTGAAGGTGTTCATGCGTGAGGGAAGCTGGAATGTATCGTAGTCAGCATCAGCCGTTCCCGCATCGGGAATGACGAGTTATGAATCCGTTTGCATAGGACGGCCATTGTTTTGCAAGTCACGATAATCAAACCCGAGCATGCACAAAGTCGAACTCTCTTACCTTTTAGCGCCCGAGCGCGGCAAAGACGCGCTGATACGTAACCCGCTGATGGACATGCTGCATGCCGTGCGAGAGCAAGGCTCCATATCCAAAGCCGCCAAGGCGCTTGGCTTTTCATACCGCCACGTCTGGGGTGCGCTCAAAGACTGGGAGCAAACGCTGGGTCGTGAGCTCATCATTTGGGACAAAGGCCAGCGCGCCAGGCTGACCGAATTTGGCGACAAGCTGCTGTGGGCCGAGCGCCAGGCGCAGGCCAGGTTGGCCCCACAAATCGAAGCCCTGCGCGGCGACATTGAACGCGCCTTTTCAACCGCTTTTGACGACAGCGCCCACGTACTGACGATGTACGCCAGCCACGACACGGCGCTGTCAGCCCTGCGCGACCAGGCCGCGCCCAAGGGCTTGCATCTGGACATCCGCTTCATGGGCAGTGTGGACGCGATTGCAGCGCTAAACGCGGGGCGCTGCATGATGGCGGGTTTTCACACCACCGACCAGCCTCATGCCCAATCAGTCGCAGCGCGCACCTACCGCAGTTTGCTCAAACCCGGCCTGCACAAGCTGATTGGCTTTGCGTGGCGTACACAGGGCTTGATGGTGGCCAAAGGCAACCCGCTGCGCATCACAGGACTGCAAGACTTAAAACGCCCCGAGGTGCGCTACGTCAACCGGGCCGAAGGCACAGGCACCCGCGTGCTGCTGGACGAACTGCTGACCAAAGCCAACATGAACCCCACCGACGTACCGGGCTACGGTAGCCAGGAGCCGTCACACACAGCGGTAGCCCAAGCCGTAGCCAGCGGTGCGGCTGACGCAGGCTTGGGCATTGAAGCGGCTGCGATCGAAAAAGGCTTGGGCTTTGTACCGTTGACCCAAGAGCGCTATCACCTGGTGTGTTTGAAGTCCGAGCTGGCTTCACCGCCGGTTGCGGCTTTGCTCAATGAACTGCAAAGCAGCCACTGGCAAACCACGCTCAATGAGCTGCCAGGCTATCGGGTGGATGGTTTGCAAAGCGGCAAAGTATTGAGCCTGAACACCGTATTGCCGTGGTGGAGCTACCGGAAGCCAAAACCGGGCTGAAAAACACCAAAAATGGCTGAAAAGAGCCATTTTCAGGTATGTTTTAGGGCTCCAGGCCAATGAATATATGCGCGAGCAGCTACTGAATTAATAGCATGTAGTACTTAGGCTGAGGTAGCCCTAGCGTAACCTAGCGAATGGTTTGATCTCGAAGTGATGTCGGGTTACGCGTTGCAAACCCCAGCCACGGGGCTAGCGGGTTTCCAAAAAACGCTTCGCAATGGATTCGTGCGAAATCTGATCGGTATAGCCTCTATCGATTTGGGCCTCATAGAGGGGAATCAGTTCCTTTGCAACAGGTTTGTTTTCATAAAGTCTCTTGCACACCCAAAGGTAAACATCAACCAATTCCAAGCCGCCGTTGTTTTTTCCATCTACAAACTGGATTGGTATCTGAGGCATGCCGTCGAACGTTATTAACGGCATCTTGGGCGCACTCTCAAACTTAACCCCAGCCACACTCGCGTAAAAGTCAGCGAGAACCTTCTGTGACGCATTAAATTCCTGCTGCTGATCAATAACGATAGAAGTAGGTTCTACTCCCTCTTCACGCACCCGCCTTGCGATCCCGTGCATGACTGATTGAAAACAGATTATGTTGGGCGAAATCTGCTTGATTCCTTCCTCATCCGCAGCGTTGTACGAAATGCTATCTGGATGCTCCATCGCCCACTTCAGCCCAGCCCTAATGTATTTCCTCGCGATCGGGTTTCTAACACGTCCAATTCCCTTCATTAAGTCATTGCACAAGAGCCACAATTCTCGATGTGCCTTCTTATCATCAAGATCAATGCGTATATCCCATGCTCGCTCTGCTTTTTTATCGTTGAACATCCGTGAGAGTTCAATAATCATCAGGTAACGGAATGGCGAAAAGTAGACTCCGTGTGGAACCGCTTTGTTGTTCCCCGAGTCGAAAACTTGGTCAAAAAAACAAAATTCCGCGTGAGCTCTTTTTTTGAGTATGTAGAAGTCAAAGACAAGCCCTAGGTCGTTTTGGATTTCCAAAAGTTTAGGCGCTATTCTTACAAGGGGAGGGTTACCTAGGGCACTCGCATGAATTCGTTCAACCTTCAAAAGTTTTCGCATCTCCACCAAAGCATCATTGAGTTCTAGATTCAAATCCACCTTTGAAGTCATCACCCCGTAATACATATTGGGTTGTGCCTTGATATCCTTGAATATCTTTGCGCCCGAATGGCCGCTTTCGTCTACATAGATGAACATAGAAAACCTGAAGTGGAAGCCAAGTGTATTAAGGTAAAAATTCTCTTTTACTCGAGGGACTTGCAGAATTCCGCAAGCCAGCCGAATTAACCGCTACGTGAGGTAAAAAAAGTTGCGGGCACCGCCTAAAAGGCTGCAAGATCAGGGTAT
>JBILXX010000107.1:0-11415 GCA_044378095.1 Polaromonas sp. | reverse complement strand
ACCAATCTAAATTGACTGGCCGGGCCAGCGGATCGCCACTCGGACGAGCATTGGTCACGTTCTGCACGGTCGCCGACAAGACTAAGTTCTTAATGCCACGATACTCTGTGCCAACATCAAAAGTAACTTGCTCCGTGACACAGTGTGGTGACGGTTTTCAGGGCTGTGCGTCGGGTAATGGGTTCTGATGCGTGCATGGATTTCTTTTTGAAACAAGTTAGCTTTAAATGTAATGCCACCAAGGTCGACCTTTTGTAAGCATTTTCAACCAGGCCAACAAAAAAACCGGGTAAAATGTACAAAACAACCAATTTTGTACAAAATGCAAACTGCCCCCATCAGCGTCCCGCTCAGTGAGTTCCGCGCCAACACATCGGCCATGATTGACCTGGTTGAGAAGGGCGAAACCGTGCGCATTTTGCGGCATGGCAAGCCGGTGGCTGAGCTGGTGCCTATGCCTGCCAAGGTCGCCACCAGAGTGCCGAGTTGGAAGCGGCCGTTTGAGCCAGTCGTGCTTGGCGCTGGTGCGACTTTGTCTCAAGCGGTGCTGGATGAGCGCAACGAAGCGCCATGGTGAAACGCAAGGCAACTTACCCCGCCGCAGCGCCAGTGACCGCCGTGATCGCCCGCGAGGGCGAGGCTCGCCTGATGTTTGACGCATCGGCGCTGACCAAGCGCTACGCCAGCGAAGCCGGACGCCTGCGCGTGCTGGCGCTGTTTGCGTCGGCCAGCGAGCTGCTGGTGGCAGCGCACTGCAAGACCGAGGTCGCGTCAGCCCTGTTGCGCCGCCGCCGCGAGGGCAGTTTGCCCGCGGCAGAGTTTGACCGCGCCTGGACCGCCGCACAAAGCGATGTGGCCGACATGACACGGGTGCCGCTGGATGCGCGGGTTGAGCGCTTTGCGTTCGCCGCGATGGAGCAAGGTCCGCTGCGCGGCATGGACGCACTGCATGTGGGCAGCGCCATCGCAGCGCAGGTGGATTTGTTTGTGACGGCGGACAAGCGCCAGGCACAGGTGGCGCGCGCCATGGGCGTGGCGACTGAATTGATAGACAACTGAACGGATTGAAGCCCACATGTTTTACCCCCAAGAATTTGACGTGATCGTGGTCGGCGGCGGCCATGCCGGAACCGAGGCGGCACTGGCCAGCGCGCGCATGGGCTGCAAGACCTTGCTCTTGACGCACAACATTGAAACGCTGGGCCAGATGAGTTGCAACCCATCGATAGGCGGCATTGGCAAGGGCCATTTGGTCAAAGAGGTCGATGCCATGGGCGGCGCGATGGCATTGGCCACCGACGAGGGCGGCATTCAGTTTCGCATCTTGAACGGCTCCAAAGGCCCGGCCGTGCGCGCCACGCGGGCGCAGGCCGACCGCATTTTGTACAAAGCAGCGATTCGCCGCATGCTGGAGAACCAACCCAACCTGTGGCTGTTTCAGCAAGCGGTGGACGACCTGATGGTGGAGGGCGATCGGGTGGTGGGTGCGGTCACGCAGGTCGGCATCAAGTTCAGAAGCCGCACCGTGGTGTTGACGGCCGGGACCTTCCTTGACGGCAAGATCCATGTCGGCCTGCAAAACTACTCGGCCGGCAGGGCGGGCGACCCGCCGGCGGCGTCCTTGTCGGCGCGGCTGAAAGAGCTGAAACTGCCGCAAGGCCGGCTGAAAACCGGAACGCCGCCGCGTATCGATGGCCGCACGATTGACTTCAGTAAATGCATTGCGCAACCCGGTGACGGAATGCCGGGCGGCACACCGGGCGATGTGCCCGTGTTCAGTTTTATGGGCGGTGCTATTGCCCACCCGCAACAGGTGCCGTGCTACATCACCCACACCAATGCACGCACGCACGACATCATTCGCAGCGGCTTTGACCGCAGCCCCATGTTTACCGGCAAGATTGACGGCGTGGGCCCGCGCTATTGCCCGAGTGTGGAGGACAAAATCAACCGCTTTGCCGACAAGGACGCGCATCAGATTTTCCTCGAACCCGAAGGCCTGACCACGCACGAGGTCTACCCGAACGGCATATCCACCAGCTTGCCGTTTGACATTCAATATGAGCTGGTTCGGTCGATGGTCGGCATGGAAAGCGCCCACATCTTGCGGCCCGGCTACGCAATTGAATACGACTACTTCGACCCGCGCGCTCTAAAAACCAGCTTTGAAACCCGGGCGATTCAAGGCCTGTTTTTTGCCGGACAGATCAACGGCACCACGGGTTACGAAGAGGCGGCAGCCCAGGGCATGTTTGCCGGCATCAATGCTGCGCTGCAATGCCAGGGTAAAGAAAGCTGGTTGCCCAAGCGGGATGAAGCGTATTTGGGCGTGCTGGTCGACGACCTGATTACCAAGGGCGTGACCGAGCCGTACCGCATGTTTACCAGCCGGGCTGAGTTCCGCCTGATGCTGCGGGAAGACAACGCCGACATGCGCCTGACCGAAAAGGGTAGGGAGCTGGGGCTGGTTGACGATGCGCGCTGGGACGCTTTCAACCGCAAACGGGATGCTGTTTCACGTGAAACACAGCGCTTGCGCAGCATCTGGGTGAACCCGAACAACCTGCCGCCGGCTGAAGCTGAGCGTGTGTTTGGCAAGGCCATCGAGCGGGAATACAACCTGGCTGATTTGCTGCGCAGGCCCGACGTGAACTACGCCGGGTTGATGAGTCTGGATGGCGGCAAGTACAGCACACCTGATATTTCAGCGCTTCTTGATAAAAGCGTGATCGAGCAAATCGAAATCACGGCCAAGTATGCGGGCTACATTGACCTGCAAAAGGTCGAGGTCGAACGAGCCGCACATTACGAAAACCTCAAACTCCCGCCCGAGCTGGACTATCTGCAAGTGCAGGCTCTGAGCTTTGAGGCGCGCCAGACGCTGGCCAAACACCGGCCCGAAACGCTGGGGTTGGCGTCACGCATCTCGGGCATCACGCCCGCCACGGTGTCGTTGCTGCTGGTGCATTTGAAGAAAAACCTGTGGAAGAACACGACGCCTTTGGCCCCGGTTGTGAACGCGACGGAAAAAGCTGAAGCATGAATGGAGAAGAAGCGACCTTGCGCGCAGGGCTGGCGCAATTGGAACTTGAGCTGAGCGACCAACAGATCGGTCAGTTGCTTGACTATGTGACGCTGATCGCCAAGTGGACAAAGGTTTACAACCTGACGGCGGTGCGCGACCCCGCCGAGATGATGACGCACCATTTGCTGGACAGTCTGGCTGTGATTGCGCCCTTGCAGCGACACATGGCGCAAGGCAAGCTGCTGGACGTTGGCTCCGGCGCGGGCCTGCCCGGAGCCGTCATCGCCATCTGCTGCCCGGCTGTCAGCGTCACCTGCGTAGACACAGTCGCCAAAAAAGCAACGTTTATCAAGCAGGTGGCGCTGGAGCTGAAGCTGCCCAACCTGACCGGGCTACATGCGCGGGTTGAAAACATAGCAGAGCCATTTGACATGATCTGCTCACGTGCGTTTGCATCTTTGCCAGACTTCACGCAGTGGTCCGTCAGCGCACTTGCCCCTGGCGGCGTATGGATGGCCATGAAAGGCAAGCACCCAGCAGACGAGCTGGCCGCCTTGCCTGCAAGCATCGATGTGTTTCACGTGGAACAACTGAAAGTGCCGGGGCTGAGTGCCGAGAGATGTGTGGTGTGGATGCGTAAAAAATCCGTGTCGTAAACTCACACCCTCACTTCACAGGAATCCGCCCATGGCCGGCTCATTTTTTGGTATTGCTGACTACGCATCCTTTTGCGTCGCCATCATTGTTTTCCTTCTGATCCCCGGCCCGGGAAACCTCGCTCTCATAACCTCGACCAGCAAGGGCGGCATTGCTGGCGGCCTGGGTGCAACTTTCGGCGTGATAGCCGGTGATCAGGTCTTGCTATGGGCAGCAGTGGCTGGCGTGTCGGCAGTCATGGCCGCTTACCCAACCGCCTTTCATGTCGTCCAGTGGTCAGGGGCGGTGTACCTGGCGTGGCTGGGTGTCAAAATGCTGATGACCAAACCGGGCGACGCGCCCATTTTGCAGATCAAGCCGCGTCATTACTTTCGTCAGGCGATGCTGATTACCTTGCTGAACCCCAAGGCCATCGTGTTTTACATGGCCTTCTTCCCGCTGTTTGTGGACCCCAAGACGCATCAGGGCATGGCGACCTTTGCCGTGATGGCAGCAACGATAGCCGTGCTGACTTTTATCTATGGTCTGGCGTCCGTGTTGTTGACCACCTTTTTTGCCGAACGCATTCGCGCCAATCCCAAAGTCTCGAGCTTCCTGAACAAGGCGGCTGGGGTTTTTCTGATCGGCTTCGGGCTCAAGTTGGCTATCTCCAAATAACTTCGTAAACTCAAAAAGAATAAATCAGATGGCCAAGATATTTTGTGTCGCCAATCAAAAAGGCGGTGTCGGCAAAACCACCACCACCGTCAACCTGGCCGCCGGTCTGGCCAAAGTCGGCCAACGGGTGCTGATGATTGACCTGGACCCACAAGGCAACGCCACCATGGGTTCGGGCGTCGACAAACGCAAACTGGAATACACGGTGTACGACGTGCTGCTCGAATCAGCCGCGATCAACGAGGCCAAAGTCACCAGCCAAAAGTTGATGGACGGCGGCTGCAGCTACGATATTCTGGGCGCCAACCGCGAGCTGGCCGGAGCTGAGGTCGAGTTGGTGGATGTCGAGCGGCGTGAAAAGCGCCTCAAACTGGCCCTGGCTGAGGTGGACAGCCAATACGACTTTGTCCTGATCGACTGCCCGCCGTCCCTGAGCATGCTGACGCTGAACGGTTTGTGCTGCGCCCATGGCGTGATCGTGCCGATGCAGTGCGAGTACTTTGCACTTGAAGGCCTGACCGATCTGGTCAACACCATCAAGCAAGTCCACGCCAACCTGAACAAAGACCTGGCCATCATCGGATTGCTCCGCGTGATGTTTGACCCGCGCATCACGCTGCAGCAGCAGGTCAGCGAGCAGCTCAAGGATCATTTTGGCGACAAGGTCTTCAACACGGTTATCCCGCGCAACGTCCGCCTGGCAGAGGCGCCCAGCTACGGCTTGCCCGGTGTGGTGTTTGACCCGGCATCCAAAGGAGCGCAGGCGTTTGTGACGTTTGCTGAAGAAATGGTTGCCCGCATCAAAACGCTGTAAAACGGCTCAAAAATGCTGTTTTCATGTGTTAATTATGCCTCCAGCCCAATGAATACGGGCGCAAGCAGCTATACAAACAGTAGCACACTTCTCTTGCCAGCATGAACCCCCGCAATGTCCTCATTCTTCCCGGCTGGTTGAACAGCGGCCCCGACCACTGGCAAAGCCGCTGGGAACGCGCCCACGGCTACCAGCGGGTTGAACAGCACGACTGGCAGCGCCCGCTGCGTGGCGACTGGATATCGCGTCTTGAAGATGTGCTGCTCAGCTGCAACGGGCCCGTTGTGCTGGTGGCGCACAGCCTGGGTTGCCTGACGGTGGCAGCGTGGGCGGCACATTCGCAAAACACGCACCTTGTCAAAGCGGCGCTGCTGGTCGCGCCGCCCGACACCGCGCGTGAAGACATTGGCCAGATGCTGCCCGGCTGGCGGGTTGCTTTGCAACAACTCCCTTTTAAAAGCGTTGTGTTCGCGTCCAGCGACGACCCGTTTTGTGGCGTTGATCAGGCGCAGCGTTTTGCTGCGGGTTGGGGAGCCACATCCATCGACATTGGCAAGTGCGGCCACATCAACGCCGACAGTGGCCTGGGCGACTGGCCTGCGGCCCACGCAGAACTCCAGCAACTGATGTCATTGAACGGATAGGCACGCCATGCCCGAATTACGACGCCTCACCTTCATGTTTGCTGTGGCTGCACTTTGCCAAGCCGCATGGGCCGAGCCCGACGAGGATCGCCTGGGCAAATCACAAAATTACCCCGTGGGCACTGCCAGCACCTGGTATGGCAACCCGAACCGTGTGGGTGCCCGGTCAGCCATGCACACGGTGCCGGGTATCCAGACCCGCCGCGTCAGCCGCGCGGCTAACGCCAAACCGCTGCCCAAGGCCGCTCAGCCAGGCGCTATTTCTTGCCGTTACCGCAACACCGGCTACACACTGGCCGACTACCTTGAACGGCAACGCGCCACGGGCCTGCTGATCCTGAAAAACGGTGAGATTGTGGCCGAGCATTACCGATACGGCCGGCAGGACGACGCACGGTTTTTATCGTTTTCAATGTCAAAAAGCGTGACCGCCTTGCTGGTGGGCGCTGCGCTTGAGCGCGGCAGCATTGCCTCACTGGACGACCCGGCTGAAAAATACGTCAAGCCCCTGGCGGGCAGCCCCTACGGCGCAACCACTGTGCGCCAGTTGCTGCGCATGAGTTCAGGCCTGACGTTTACCGAGCGTTACGACGGCAGCGACGACATTGCCCGCTTGTCCCGCGCCAGCGCCGGTGCGCCTGGTGCAGGCACGCCCGTTGACGTGCTGCGGTCCATCACCGACCGTCACTCGCCAGCGGGTCAAAAGTTTGTTTACGCCAGCGCCGAGACCGATGTGCTGGGCCGCATCCTGAGCGCTGCAACATCTCAAAACATGGCTGAGCTGACACGCGAGTGGCTCTGGCAACCTTTGGGCGCCGAGCATGACGGCTACTGGCGCACGGGCGCGGACGGCCAGGAGCAGGCCTATGGCGCCTTCAATGCCAGTTTGCGCGGCTGGGCCCGGCTGGGGTTGATGGTGGCCAACGACGGCAAGGTTGGCGACAAGCAGCTGATGTCGCGTGAGTTTTTGCTTGATGCGACAGACCCCAACCGCCAGCCAGAAGCGCTGAAGCCGCGCAAAGCCACGCCTTATTTTGGCTACGGCTACCAGTTCTGGCTTATGCCCATGAAAGAGCGCACCTTTGCCATGCAGGGCATCCACGGCCAGACCGTGTACATGCAGCCATCGACTGGCATCGTGATGGTGCTGACCTCTGTGTGGGAAAGTGCCAGCGGCAGACAAGACCCGCAGCCTTACGAAGAACGCGATGCTTTATGGCGTGGCGTGCTGAGATCGCTGGGCGGCAATACGGCCGAATAATTCAAAGTCAACCCGAAAGATAAAACCAACATGGTCACCAAAAAACCAAAAGGCCTGGGCCGCGGGCTCGAAGCCCTGCTGGGCCCCAAAGTCAGCGAAGCCGCTGACGCTGTCGATTCCAGCTTGACCAGCCCCGGCTTGCCCGCATCGCTGCGGCTGACTGACATGGTGCCCGGCCAGTACCAGCCGCGCACGCGCATGGACGAGGGCGCGTTGTACGAGCTGGCCGAGTCCATCAAGGCGCAAGGCATCATGCAGCCGATCCTGGTGCGCCGTTTGACGGCAGGCTCGAATGACGGCAAATACGAAATCATTGCCGGTGAGCGCCGCTTCAGGGCGGCCAAACTGGCGGGCCTGGACAGCGTGCCCGTGCTGGTGCGCGACGTGCCCGACGAAGCCGCCGCCGCCATGTCGCTGATTGAAAACATTCAGCGCGAAGACCTCAACCCGCTGGAAGAAGCCCAGGGTTTGCAACGCCTGGTCAAAGAGTTTGGGCTCACTCACGAGCTGGCAGCGCAGGCTGTTGGCCGCTCACGCAGCGCTGCCAGCAACCTGCTGCGCCTGCTTAATCTGGCCGACCCGGTGCAAACCATGCTGATGGCAGGCGACATTGACATGGGCCACGCACGCGCCTTGTTGGCGCTTGACCGTGCCACACAAATCACCGCCGCCAATCAGATTGCGGCCAAAAAAATGTCCGTGCGCGAGGCTGAAAGCCTGGTCAAAAAGCTCAGTGCCGAGTTCTCGTTAAAGCCCCAAAAAGCCGCACGAGAAAAGTCACGCGACACCCGCCGGGTAGAAGAAGAGCTGGCCGACCTGCTGATGGCCGAGGTCGAGGTGCGGCTTAAAAAGAGTGTCAAAAGAGGCGGCAAGCGAGAGGACACGGGCGAGGTGGCGATCCAGTTTGGCTCAATGGACGAGCTCAACGGGCTGATTGAGCGGCTGCGGGGAGCCGGCACAGACCATTAGGGCATCACGAGCAGCAACACTTGTCACGTCTTATTACAAGGATGCGCTAGAATTTTCAGGGTGTGTTTTTTTCGTTTAACAAACGTCGATTCATCATGAAACTCTTTTACGGTGCCTCCTTCCTGCTGATACTGACCTCGCTGACGGCAACTGCGCAAACCATAGAGCGCGTGAAAATGACCGATGGTGATCTGACTTGCCAGCAGATGTATCTTGAGACGGTCGACATGGACGCTGTGATCGCCAAGAACAAAACCTTGCCAGCAGCAACAGCCAGCGGCAGCGTCACGGCAAACCAGGTCGCTGGTGTCGCCACCCAGGCTGAGGGCGCTGCCAACATTGCTCAAACGGCAGCAACAGTCAGTGCTTACAGCGGTGGACTGGGTGGCTTTGGGGCGGTGGTGGGCCTGGGTGCGCTGGGCAGCATATTTGGTGGCGCTGCCAAAATCGCCCAAGGCTCAGCAGCGCAAAAAGCCGCCGCAGATGCTGCCGCCCAACAAAAAGTGGCCACTGAGCAGCAGGCGATGGCACAAACAGCCCAACAGGCGCAAGCCCGCAAAGAGCACGTCTCCAGCCTGTTTTTGTCCAAAGGCTGCAAAATGAGCGAAATTCAGAAGTAAAAATGGCTTTCAGCCAGTAAACACGGGCGCAAGCTGCTTCTGTTTTAGAAGCAACCGGCGCACGTGCAAGCTACTTTTAAGCCACTGGTTAACGGATCAGCATCCAAGTCGATAAAACGCCATGCAACTGCTCGGGCGTCAATGGCTTGCGCAGAACCAGGTAGCCTTCGTTTTCGGCAAGCTGTAACTCGGCTGAATGAAACTCTCCACTGACAATCGCGCCGCAGGCTTGCGGAAACCTGCTGAGCAAGGCCTTGAGAATTTCAAAGCCACTCTCGCCTGAGCGCAGGCGCTGGTCGCAAAAAATGGCATCCGGTTCAAACCCGTCCTCCAGTTGCTGGATGGCCTGCGTGCTGTCGGTGGCGTATCTGGCGGTCACGCCCCAGCCATCGAGCAAGGCCCGCCATGCAGCCAGCACTTGCAGGTCATCGTCCAGCACCAGACATTTGCCGGACAACGGTTGCAACGTCAGTGCCTGGTCTGTGTTGCTATCGGCTGGTAACAGTTCACTGTGCTCAGAGAGTCGGTACTTCGGCAAACGCAGCCAAAAGCACGACCCCTTGCCCAGGCGCGACTTGAAGTCCAGCGGCGCAGCCATCAAGTGCGCACAGCGCGCTACCACAGCCAGCCCCAGGCCATGCCCGGCGCTGTGTAGCTGCCAGGCGTGCTGACTGCGAAAGTAGGGCGAAAAAATTTGGCACGCGTCCGCCTCAGCGATGCCCACACCCGTGTCCCACACCTCCATTTGCCAGGCCGTACCGCGCTGGCGCACGCCAATCAGCAGACCCCCATTTTGGGTATAACGAAGAGCGTTATGCACCAGGTTGACCAGCGCTTGCCGCAGCAAAACAGGGTCAGCCCATGCAGCCGCACCAGCGCGCGGTACATGCATGCGCAGCGCCAGCCCGCGCGCTTTGGCTTGCTCACGAAACAGGGTCACGATATCGCCTATCAATGACTCCAGCATGACGCGGGAGGCTCTTTGCAGCACCGCGCCTGACTCCAGCTTCGACAAGTCAAGCAGCGAGTTGAACATCATGTTCATCGAGGCCATGCCGGTCTTCAGGTCTGCCAGCAGCGGAGCAACAGCCAGGTCATGGTTGCGCTGCGCCGTGGCTTCAACCAGCATCGACATGGCATGCATGGGTTGGCGCAGGTCGTGACTGGCGGTAGATAAAAACAGATTTTTGTCACGCAACGATGCCTCTGCATTTTGTCTGGCCACCTGGAGCTGCGTAATCAATTGCTGGCTGCGTTCCTCCAGTCGGACCTGGGCAACAAAAAACCGATGGGCATCCAGCACATCCCGGTAAATGGCGATGGCAAACAACAGGCCGAGCGGCAGCAGGTAATGCCAATGCAGCGGAAACACCCAGAAAATCAGGGCAACGCAAGTCAGCCAGCCGGTGATGAAGAAGCGAAAAAAAACGCCCAGAGAGGCGTTCTGACGAGTCGCATTGGACGCCGTGATCGCCGATATCGTCACGTAAAGCAGCAGCATGAACTCGTAGCTTGCATGACCACCCGTGAGCAACACAGGCATGCTTAACCCGCCGCCGTGCAGCAGCGCGATGTATTCGATGCGCGGCTGCCAGCGTGCAATCAGCAGCTCTGAATCCATTGTCGTCACGTCGCGCAAACAACGACGCGACACTGCCTGCAAGCCCAAGGCAAAAACAAGAAAAAAACCCGCCCAAACCAGCAGCAGCGTGGGGTCTTGCGTGCGCGAGTAAAACCAGATCAATGGCAAGGCCACCAGCGGCATAATGGAGATGCCAAAGCGGTGGCGCGCAAAAGTCACGTCCAGCAGATAAGCGCGACCCGATGCCGACAGGCCGCTGGTGTCCGCTGGCCGCAATGAACCAAGCAGCGGTGCTGTACTGCGTGGCGGATTCACGGCAGCACCAACTGCCGCCCGCGCAAAGTTGTCAAGACTTCAACCCGGCTCTTGACGCCAAGGCGCTCAAAGATGCCGGTCAAATGCTCTTTCACTGTGCTTTCAGACAAGCTGAGCATCTGCGCAATGCGCTTGTTGGGAAGCCCCCGCAAAACCAGCGCCAGTATTTCGCCTTGCCTGGGCGTTAAACCCAATTCGACAGGCGACACGACCCATTCGCGCGGCTGGTTGGCGCTGGTCTCCAGGCTGGTTTCAAACCACTGCCCGCCCGCCAGAACCGCCGCAAAAGCCAGGCCAAACACTTCGGGCGCAGCCTGCTTGTGTACAAAGCCCTGCGCCCCAGCGGTGCGTACGCGCGCCTGCATGAGCGGGTCGTCGTCACCGCTGATGGCAAGCCAGGGGGTGCTGGGGCACTGGTGGCGCCATTGCGTCAGGGTGGCCAGGCTGTTGCTGTCAGCCAGCCACACGTCAGCCACCAGCAACAGCGGGCAGCCGCTGTCCTGTATGTGCCTGTGTACTTGGGCCCACGCTGTTGCCGCATGTACCGACAGCTCAGGGCGCACAGCCTGCAGGTATTGCGCCATACCCCGGCCAACCAGCGGGTGGTCATCCAAAACGATAGCGTAGTCGGGGTTTACAGACATGATGTGAAAGAGCAGACCATGCTGAAATGGTAGCGCGCAATCGCCCTTTCAAACGGATACAAATACCCGACCTAAGTCGGGTTGTACCGCACCGCGCGGCTCTAGGAAAGGTCTGCATAAGTCAGCCTTCTGACCTGCACAAACGTTAATTGCCGATGAAACAAAAAAGCTTCGCCACCAACGGATTCGAGTTGATTAGCAAGAGAACGCGCAAGCGCGAATTTCTC
>JBILXX010000106.1:0-11439 GCA_044378095.1 Polaromonas sp. | reverse complement strand
TGCGAGAAGCGAGGGGGAATTGATGCGCTAACCCTGAGCCAGTGCCAAGCCAAGCTAAAAGTGCTTAAAATTTAAGCGCTAAGCGAGTTTGGGTGTTTGCTGATTTTTAATTCTGCAAGTCCCTCATGTAAGTGAATTTTTCCTGGGCTTGAACGCTACTCAAAGCACTCAGTGTGAGCAAGCCAAGACCGATTCGATGTGCAAGTGACATGGGTAACTCCAATAAAAGTAAGCTAACAGAATGTTTTTAGATTGCAGGTTTCATGCCAAGTCGGTCTGTACATGCCCGGTATGGTGCGCCCGACTCCAGGTTGCTTCGTTACGGGCTGCCCAGCGCAGTTCATGCAGCTCTGTGATGGCCGCTGCCCAGCTGATGGCCAATGACTCCAGAATCGCATGGCCCTGGCTTTCTGTCGCTGGCAACGGATCGCCAATGATGCCGCTGGACCCAAAGTCGCGCGCCGTCCAGGCGCAGGCGGGTTTGCCGTCTGGAGACAGCAGTTTGGACGGGAATTCTGGTGGGTAGTTGGTCACGGCGTGCGCCATGCGTACGGTGTCAGGTGCCAGAGCCAGCATGATGGCAGTCTCGCCATGGCCTGCGTGCATGGCCAGCTTTTTTTCCTGTGCTGACATGTACTGACCCGCTACATTGGGCATGCGCCAGGTGGAGTGAGGCACCACAATAAAGTCGCCATGGCGCAGCCGCATTTCGCGTGCTGACATTTCCATGACTTGCGGTTGCCCACCGTGCCCGTTAACAATCAGCAGCTTGCGAAATCCCGCCCGGTACACCGATTCACCAATCTCATTCATGGTGGCCAGCAGCGTTTCACCGGTCAATGTGATGGTGCCGGGGAAGTGCAGGTGCTCTTCAGACTTGCCATAGGTGATGGGTGCCATCGCAAATGCAGGAATGTCAGCGGGCAGCCGTGCGAGCGCATGGCCAACCACGCCACTGCAAATAATGGTGTCGACCGCACAGGGCAGGTGCGGGCCGTGCTGTTCAGTGGCGCCTGTGGGTAGCACGATGACGGTATTTTCCTTGTCGGGCAGCCCGGCAATTTGTGTCCAGCTCAGATAGGGTAGAAAGCGGTGGGGTGGGGTGTAGCCGTGCAGCATTTGGTGTCTTTTTAAAAATGAAAAAATATCAGCGAAGTGGCAGCCAGGCTGTGGCTTCCACCTCTATCAAAATGTCCTCAGTGGGCAACATGGCTGAGACTTCAACCACTGTAGAAACAGGCGGATCTCCCGGGAAAAACAGCTTGCGAACCTGGCTGTAGCGCGGGAAGTGATCCAGATTTTTAAAGTACTGCACCAGTTTGAACACATCAGACATTTGCCCGCCCGCTGCTTGCATGGTTTGCGCAATGCTATTGAGCACATACCAGCTTTGCGCCAGGATCGGGCCATCTTTGGTGTCGCTTGAAAACTCGCCGGTGCGGCCAATCAGCTCCGCCGCATCGGCCGGAATGTCGCTGAAGCCACGCACGATGCGGCTTGCTGCCGGGTCTACCGATATCACCCCTGACAGGTAAATAAAGTCCCCAGCGCGCCGCCACGCCGCGTATCGGGCAAGGGGCTGGGCGGCTGATGATGTGGCAGGTTTTGTGGTTGTGTTCATGTGGTACTTTCTTGACTCTTGATAACCTGGCCTTGACGCAATATGACGCGCTCATGCGCACGTGACGGAAAGCACCAGGCGCTGCTGTTTTTAAAAATCAGCAAGTCAGCGACGCTGCCTTTTTGCAAGGGCGGTGACGCTGGCCCCTCGCGCAGCCAGTCGGAGCGGCAAAGCGATTCAGACCACACATCAAACGGTGAATCCAGCTGCCCAGTCAGCACGCCCGCCGCAAAGGCCTCCAGTGGGTCGTAGCTGCCGACGTGGCAAAACGGGTCTTGCACGTTGTCACTGGCCATCAATACCTTGATGCCGCGAGCTTTGGCTTCTTTGAGCAGGGTGATGCCGCGCTGGCGCGGGGTTCTGCCTGTCACCGCGTCTTGCAGCAGCAGGTTGGTCATGGGCAGGGTCACAAGTGTGATGTTTGTTTGTGCAACTGCATCCAGTGTTTTCAGAGCCAGCGACTCATCCTGGGCGCTCAGGGCGCAGTTGTGGCCGCACACCACATGGCCTGCAAAGTTCATGTCTTTGACCAGCGCTGCAGTGGTGGCCAGTCCGCATGCGGCAGGGTTCAGTTCTTCGTCCATGTGCAGATCGACGTCCAGGCCATGTTTCTGCGCTGCTTCAAACAAATTCCGTAATGCGGCAGAACTCCAGTTGCTGGTGTGCACAAAGCCGCCCATGCGAGCACCGGACCCATCGGAGGCTATGCGTGCTGCAAGTTTTTGGGCGGTACTGCTGTCGGCAAACAGGTGTAGCGGCATCAGGCTGACGCGTTCGACAACCAGTCTGTCATGCCATTGCTCAGCCAACTCACCCAGTACGTCCCAGGCCAGCGGCACGCTTTGAGCCTCCCACCAGTCGCAGTGGGTACGTATGTGGCTCACGCCTGCGTTGCAGGCCCATTGCAACGCTTGCCCGGCACGTTGCCTGATATCGGAGCTTGTCCAGCTGCTGCGGTCATGCATCATGGCCGCAATTGCGCCCAGCAGGCCAGGCTCAATTGCACCCATGCGCGGCAGCGTGAAGGTTTTGTCCAGGTGGGTGTGCGCATCGACCAGCGCGGGCAGCACCAGTGCGCCTGCCAGGTCCCAGCTGCCAGCAGCAACGGGTGCGCTGGGCTGGATGCTCACAATCAGCCCGTTTGCGATATGGATGTCAGCCAGTCCAGGCTGGCCTTTGTCAATCGGCCAATTGGTGGGTAATAGCCAGCGCGGCAGGCGTGCGTTGGTCAGTCGGTCAGGTGTCGTGTTGTCAGGGGGATGGAACATAAAAAATCAGGCAAAACAGCTTCAGGCAAAGCGCAGCATGACCCGGCTGACTTCAGACTTGAAGGCATCCAGGCTGTCGGGTGTGGCCACATTCATGTGGTATTTGGCGTGGTAGTCGGTTCGGGCGCGGCCGCCGGTCAGCAGTTTCAAATACCGGGTGATGGACTTGCGCGGCGGGTCGCCCATCAGCAGAGCGGTCCAGCGCGGGCGGCCATAAGTGACCACAGCCGAAATGCGCTTGATGTGGGTCAGCGCGGGCTTGACGTTTTGAGGGTCACTGATATCAAACGCCACGCCGGGCATCAGCACCCGATCAAAAAAGCCCTTGAGCATGGCCGGCATGCCAAAGCACCAGGTTGGAAAGCAAAACACAAGCGCTTGCGCCCACAGCAGCCGGTCAACATAGCCTTGCACCGGCAATCGGTTGCTGGGCACGTCGTGGTAACCCAGCCGCTCGGCGCGACTGAGCACCGGGTTGAAGTCTTCAGCGTACAGGTCGCAGTCGTCAACCTCATGACCAGCCGCCTTCAGGCTTTTGACCACTTCTTGGTGCAAAGCCGCGTTAAAACTCGTCTCAACAGGATGGCAGTAAATCACAAGCACACGCATAAAAACCTTCTGAATGCACGCTAACGGTGCGATTAATTGATAAACAGGTGCGGTCTGGCTTTGTTTCAGCTTTTCCAGAACCCAACATGGGGCGCGCTGCATTCGTCGATCATGACCGGGCCGATGCACTCAATTGCCCGGGGTGACGCATCAAACACATCGCGGCAAGACAGTTCAGCGTCTTTTTGCTCAGCCACGTCGCCCCTGAACACCCGCAGCCGCACCGCATCAATGCCAAACACAACCCGGCCAATGCCTGACCAGAAAATCGCGCCTGCGCACATGACGCAAGGCTCGGCTGAAGAGTACAGCGTGCTGCTGGCCAGCACGTCGCGGCTGACTTTCGGGCTGAGCTGACGCACCGCGTTGGTCTCTGCATGCCCGGTGCAGTCGCCCGTCTCAGTGGTGTTGCAATAGGCTTCTATCAGCACCTCACCGTCTTGCGAGACAACCACGGCACCAAACGGCCGGTTGCCCCGCTCACGCGCCGTTTGCGCCCAGCGGTTGGCCTGGTGCATGAAGGCGGTGTCTGTAGCGTTCAGGTCTGAAGGGATGGGCAATGGGTTCATGTCGATCAATCGGATTGGGTTGTCTATCAGCACGCAACGTGCCATGTGGCGCGCTTTATGCTCGATAATTTTTAGCAAGAGTAGAAGCGTTCAACCCAGGTGCGGCAGACAAGTCGTGACCGAGGCGGGAAATTGCTCTTGAAACTTCCCTTTACCGAGTAAGGAGCGCTTCATGCTGGTCACCCAACAGCCCATTTTTCGCAAGTTCTGGCATGCCGTCATGCCTTTGACGGCTCTGGCCGATGGCCCCAAACCCTTTACCCTGCTGGGTGAAACCATCGTTGTCTTTCTGGATGCGCAGGGCCAGCCCGCCGCCTTGCGTGACCGCTGCTGCCACCGCACGGCCAAATTATCCAAAGGCTGGTGTGTGGATGCGGCCGGTAAAGCCTGCAAACAGGGCAACATCCAGTGCGGCTACCACGGCTGGACGTATGCGCCCACCGGGCAAGTCATCAACATCCCGCAGTTTGAGGCAGGCCGGACCATCATGCCGGACTACAAAACCACCGCGTACCATGCCACTGCACGTTACGGCTACGCCTGGGTAGCGCTGGAAGATCCTGTCGCCGACATCCCCGACGTGCCCGAGTTTGCCGACCCGGCGTATCGCACGATCTTTCAGTTTTACGACCCCTGGCAAACCAGCCCGATGCGCGCGCTTGAAAACTCGTTTGACAACTCGCACTTCAGTTTTGTGCACCGCGCCACCTTTGGCGTGGCGGCCAGCCCCAAGCCCAGCAAGTATGAGCTGATTGAAAACGACACCGGCTTTTACGCCGAGACTGTGATTGACGCCGCCAACCCCGAGCGTTTTCAGCGCATCAGCGGCGTGAAGGACGCCATCACCACCCGCCACATGCGCAATGCCTACTTTTTGCCGTTTTCAAGGCGGCTGGACATTGAATACCCCTCGGGCATCAGGCACATCATCATCAACTGCTTCACCCCGATTGACGACGGCAGCATGATGCTCTGCCAATGGCTTTTCAGAAACGACACCGAGGCCGATTGCCCGGCGCAGATGCTGATCGACTTTGACGACGAGATCACCCAGGAAGACAAGGACATTCTTGAATCCACCGACCCGGATGCTGTGGTGGACCCCAGGCGGCGCGGCATTGAATATTCGATGGATTCAGACCGGCCGGGGATATTGATTCGCCGCAAGCTGATGGAATTGCTGACCCGACACGGCGAGGTTGAAGTCCACAAGTAAAATATATGCTATAAAATCAGGAGCTGCTTGCGCCCGTATTTATTGGTTAAAAGCTGCTTTTAACCAATAAATTAGGCTGTTTTGATGCTTCAGGCAGGCAGTTTAGGCGCTGCAACGCCTTCAGGCAGGCCGGCAAAGCTCAGGCGGAACATGTTGTTCTCGGGGTCGGCCAGAACGGACTGCCACTGGCCATAGTAGGTGGGGTAGGGTGGCTTGATGATGCGGCCACCGAGTGCGGCGGCTTGTCTGCTCAGTGCATCGACTTCTGCGCAACTGCCAAGCATGAAGGTGGCGTAGCTGGTAACCGGGCTGGTTTGCAGCGGGGCCGGAGCCCGGTCTGCCACGCCCAGCAACGCATAGGCGGGCGCGGCGTGAAAACCAAGCTCAAAGGTAGTGGCCTGAATGCAGCGGTAAATCGGCGAGCGGTGCGCCACGCCCTCGGGCATGCCCAACAGCTGAAGGTAAAAGGCCAGCTGGTCGTGCATGCTGTTGCAGAACAGGCTGTAGAAAAGCTTCATGTCAGTCCGTAGGTTTTTTGGTACATCTGTATGAGGTGCTCGCCCGCTGTGCAGGGCTCAAACAGCGGCTTTTCACCCGGCGCGATGGTTCCGGGCACGGCTTCAATCAGCGCCAGGTAATCGGGCTCGTAAAAAAATGGAATCGAATACCGCGGCTCACCATTCGACAGCGTATTGCGCACCCGGTGCAGGCTGGATCGGTACAGGCCGTTGGTCCAGTGCGGCATCATGTCGCCCAAATTCACAATGAAAGTGCCCGGCACAGGCGGCGCGGCCACCCAGGTGCCGTCCGGCAGCGCCACTTCAAGCCCGCCATGCGCGTCCTGCGCCAGCAGCGTGACCGCGCCCCAGTCGGTGTGCGCGCCGGCCCCAAAGGTACGCTCATCGGCTCCCGCAGGGTGGGGCGGGTAACGCAACATGCGCAGCGTGACCATCGGGCTATGGCTGGTTTCATCAAAGTATGTTTCGGGCAGCGCCAGCGACAGGGCCAGCAGTTGCATCAAGCGGCGCGACAGGCCGAGCACGGCCTGAATGTAGGCTTCACACTGGGCTGCTGCGTGCGGCACTTCTGCCGGCCACTGATTACTGCCGTAGCTCTGGTATCCCGCCAGCACGTAGGGGTGGTCTGGCGGGTAAACCATGCCGCAGTAAAAGCATTCCTTCAGATCGGGCAGGGCGGTCTCGTCCAGCGTCTGTTCGCCCAGCGCCTCAAAACCGCGCATCGACGCGGAGTTGCGCACCGACAGCGCTTGTCGGGTTGCCAGCGGCAAGTCCATCAATACCCGCGTCAGCTCAAACTGGCTGGCCAACAGCTCATCAGGGACACCGTGGTGGCTGACATAAAAAAAGCCGGTGGCCACGGCGGCGCTGCGGATCTGCTCAGCCACCTTGGCGCTGGCCGGGCTGCCAGGCACCAGCGCCTGGCCCAGATCAATCACGGGGATCGTCATGATGTTTTCGGGGAACATACCCAAGCTGAGGCCCAAGCTCAGGCCTTCAGTTTGCGGTCGGCTGAGCTGGGCAAGAACTTGTCTGTCCAGATGTCAGCGACTGTCAGGCCGGGCTTCAAGCCCAGTGCGCTGACCGTTTCGTCCAGTGTGGCCTGCATGCGTGCCGGGGTCGCTGCGCCCCAGCCGTTGGCCAGCGTGTCGGGTGTGCGCATGGACCCGCTGGCAATCAGCTGCAGCCGTTCCATCTCAATGGCTTCGGGTGCCAGCGGTTCGCGCGCCTTGACGGCAGCACCGCCTGCTTTCGGGTCGGCCATGGCTTCAATCCAGCCGCGCGTGCTGGCCTTGACAAAGGCGCGAATGGCGTCAGGTGATTCAGCCAGGCTTTTGGGGTTGGCCACCAGTCCGTTGCCGTATGACCGCATGCCGAAATCTGAAAAACGGAACATCGTGAGCTGCTCCGGCATCATGCCGCGCGCCTTCAGGTTGAGCAAACCTGTGAAATAAAAGTAAGCCACGCCATCAAAGTCACCTTTGACAAACCGGGTGTCACCAATATCGGGCGTCGCGTTTTCCCACTTCACGCTGGCTGCATCAAAGCCCTGCGCTTTGGCAAACACCGGGAACAACTTGCGCGATGCGTTGAAGGGCTGGCCGAGCAGTGTTTTGCCAGCCAGGTCTGAGGGCTTCTTGATCGGGCCGTCTTTGCGCACCATGACCGAGTTCGGGTTCAGGTCATACTGGATCGCCACCGCCGTCAGTTTGCTGGCTGGGTTGGCGGTGTTGAACTCAATCATGCTCGACAAGTCCGCCGAGGCCATGTCGTAAGCACCGCCCGCGACCAGGCTGATGGCAGCGGCTGAACCGTTGCCAGTGTCAATCGTCAAGTCCAGACCAGCGTCTTTGTAATAGCCGCGCTGCTGCGCCAGCAAAAAGCCTGCACCAGAGGCTTCAATCTTCCAGCCCAGGTTGAACTTGAGCTTTTGCAGGCTGCCCTGCGCACGAACAAATGGCGTGGCGGCACACAAAGCGACAGTGGAGGCGGCCTTGATCAATGAACGACGTTGCATGGAGTTCTCCTTGGGCATGAAAATGAAGCTTGGCCAGCCATGCATGCACGCACGCTGGGCAGGAGAACAACCGAGCAGTTTTTATGCCAAGCGAGTTGGCAGGTGCTGCCGGCAGCTTGAAAATGCTATTAATTCAGGAGCTGCTTGCGCCCGTATTTATTGATAAAAAGGCGGATTCGAGTCCCTAAATCGCCGAAAAACCGAGCTTTCAGAGGGTTTTGGCTGCCGACCAAAAGCTGGCATGCGGCGCCAGCAGCTCGGCTTCCAGCTCAGGCACGGGGCCAATGACTTCAACGTCCTTTTGGCCACTGGCAAACACCTGGCGGCAGGGCAGGCTCAAGGTTGGGTTCTCGGCATGGTTGCCGGTTTGGTTCAGTAACTCTTCTTCAGACGCGCCATAAACAATGCGGCCAATATTGGCCCAGTAAGCGGTGGCGGCGCACATGGCGCAAGGCTCAAAAGTCGTGACCAGGGTGCATTGCCACAAATACACGGCGCTGTAGTTCAATGCCGCTGTGCGGGCAAGCACTGACTCCGCGTGATTCACTGTGTCCACATTGCACTGCTCGGCCAGCACGGTTTCGCCATCCGGCGCGACCAGCACCGCGCCAAAAGGGTGGTGCCCCTTGGCCATGGCGCGCTTGGCGACGTCATTGGCGCGGCGCAGGTGGCGCGTGATTTGATCCGGGGTCATCCGCAAAACGATTGCTGAACTTACTCGTTGTTCGAACTGCGGTGTGCCCACTGCGTGGTGTGCTTTTCAATGTAGCTGAAGAGCTCATACATCAACATCGCCATCGCACCAACCACCACCAGGCCGCTGAATGCCAGGCCCATCTGCATCGATGATCCGGCAGATATCAGCAGGTAGCCAATGCCTTCGTTGGCAGCGGTCATCTCGCTGACCGTGGTGCCAACAAATGCCAGCGTGATGGCAACTTTGAGCGAGCCATAAAAGTAAGGCATCGAGCGGGGCAGGCCGACCTTGACCAGTACATCCCAGCGCTTGGCACCCAGCACGCGCAGCACGTCTTCGAGCTCGGGCTCCAGTGTGGCCAGGCCCGTGGCAATGTTGACCATGATGGGGAAAAAGCAGATCAAAAACGCCGTGAGAATGGCCGGACCAATGCCAATGCCAAACCAGACGACCAGAATCGGCACAAACGCAGCTTTGGGCAGGGCGTTAAAAGCCGTCATCAGTGGGTACACCGCCGCATAGGCCATGCGTGACGAGCCTACGACAAAGCCCAGCAGCACTCCGACCACAATCGCAATGCCAAACCCCACCATGGTGACCCAGTACGTGCGCCAGGCGTGACCCAAAATGACCTCTTTGAATTCCCAGGTCTGGCTGGCAATACGCAGCGGGCTTGGAAAAATGAACTCGGACACCTTGAAGACCGTGCAGATGGTTTGCCACAGCACAAGAATAATCACCAGCAGAATCCACGGTGCCCAGAATTGAAGTTTTTTACTTGTCATGATGATGCTGCCACCGTGCTGGCAACTGCCCCCGTTTTGCGAATTGATCCGATGTGTCCACGCAGCTCATGCACGATGTCTGTAAATTCTTTGGTGTAGGTAATTTCCAGGTCGCGCGGGCGCGGCAGGTCAATGTCCTTTTTCACCACAAAGCGGCCCGGACTTTTGCTCATCACATACACCGTGTCGGCCAAAAAGACCGACTCGCGCAGGTCATGGGTGACCAGAATCACATTGAATTTCTGCACCATCCACAGGTCACGCAAAATGCACCACAGCTCTTCCCGGGTAAAGGCGTCGAGCGCGCCAAAAGGCTCGTCGAGCAGCAGCATTTTGGGCTCATGAATCAGCGCCCGGCAAATGCTGGCGCGTTGTTGCATGCCGCCTGACAGCTGCCACGGAAATTTGTCACCATAGCCTGCCAGGCCCACGCTTTCCAGCAGCTTGAGCGCGCGCTCTTCGTACTCTTTGCGTTTGGTTTTGAAGTTGCTGCGGTAGGGCTCAACAATCTCAAGTGGCAGCAGCACGTTGTCAAGCGTGGTGCGCCACGGCAACAGCGACGGCGCTTGAAACGCCATGCCTGAGATTTTGAGCGGGCCCGTCACGGGTTGGCCGTCGATCAGGATTTTGCCAATCGACGGCATTTTCAGGCCTGTAGCCAGCTTCATGAAAGTTGACTTGCCGCAACCCGACGGCCCGACGATGGCAATGAACTCGCCCTGCTTGACTTTCAGGTCAATGGCTTCCACTGCAAACTGTTTTTTTGCCAAAAACTCGTCGTTATAAGCCAGCCAGACGTCCGAGAAGTCAACAAAGGGAGTGGTGCTGTCGTTTTGAGGCATTTTTACCTATTAAAAAGGCTTGCAGCCCAATAAAATCGGGCGCAAGTAGCTACTGAATAAATAGCAGGGTGAAGTCAGGGAGCCGTGGATTATTTCTTTGGCAGAACGTTCAGCTCAGCCGCTGTTGGCAAAAATGAGGCGTTCCACACGGCATCGGGGTTGACGCGGGTTTTGGTGTTGAAAGCGTCGGACACTTGCGAAGCCATCAGTGACAGGCGTGGGCCGTTGACTTTGCCAAAGCCTTCAGCGCGTGCATTCGGGCTGTTGATAACGGTGTCAATGGCCAGCTTCAGGCGGCGGGTTTCCAGTTCAACATTGACGATGCCGTCACGTGCCTTGACGTCGCCAATCGCAGCTGCCGGGTTGCCCATCACGTCTTTCATGCCTTTGGCAAAGGCTGACAAAAAGGCTTTGACCGCTTCCGGGTTTTCTTTGATCATCTTGGGCGATGCAATGATGGCGTTGCCATACAGCTTGACGCCGTTATCGGGGTAAGGCAGCACCACCACGTCTTCAACTTTGACGCCGCGTGCTTCCAGGTTCAGCAGTGAGGTAAAGGTAAAGCCGGTGATGGCGTCAACGTCGCCACGCACCAGCATGGTTTCGCGCAATGGGGGGTCCATGGCTGTCCACTGCACGCCAGAAATGTTGTTTGCCTTGGCAAAAATCGGGAAGGCGCGGCGGCCTGCGTCAAACACGGGGGCACCGAGTTTTTTGCCGTTCAAATCAGCCACGGTTTTAATACCGGACTTTTTCAGGGCCATGACCGATGCTGGCGTGTCGTTGTAGACCATCATCACGGCCACCGGCTTGTTGGGCGCATCCGGGTTGTTGGCGTGAAACTCCATCAGCGCTGCAAGATCGGCAAAACCCATATCGTATGCACCCGATGCCACACGGGTCACTGTGCCGCCAGATCCGTTGCCGGCGTCAATGGCCACATCAAGCTTTTTGTCTTTGAAGTAGCCTTTTGCTGCTGGAGTCAAAAACAAGGCCGCTGGGCCTTCAAAACGCCAGTCAAGCTGGAATTTGATCGGTGTGTTTTGCGCCTGGGCAGAGCCGAAGGCGGCAAATATTGCCAAAGCAGCGGTGGTTTTGATGAAATTGCGTTTGATCATAAAAAAAACTCCAAGGGGATGGTAAAAACTGAAATCAGAAATCTGTACAGAGGCGAGGGACTTGCAGAATTAAAAATCAGCAAACACCCAAACTCGCTTAGCGCTTAAATTTTAAGCACTTTTAGCTTGGCTTGGCACTGGCTCAGGGTTAGCGCATCAATTCCCCCTCGCTTCTCGCA
>JBILXX010000021.1:0-40915 GCA_044378095.1 Polaromonas sp. | reverse complement strand
AGAAAACGGGAGGGGGACGCCTCCGGCGGCCTGGCAGGGGCCTCTTTGAAAAGAAAAAATCCAAAAACCTTCAAACCTCAGCTAACATCCAATCCGCTTCACACACAGAAATTCAGACACTCCCTGGAATCTAGATTTGCGCAGCTTCTTCTGTCAACAACTGGAGTAACTGCGATCTTGCTCCGATACCTGTAAATCTTTGCTGGATTAGTTCTGTTGGAGCACGATGAATTGGACGGGTTGATTCATATCGCTCCAGGTTTTCAGTATTCAAAAAAACGTGTATCGGATGAAAATTAAACACTCGCAAACCAGGTCTTTTAATCAATTCCGGCATGGGCGTATTGTCATTGCAAAGACATGCAATATCGTCTTCCCAGAAATGTGGGACTTTTACAAGTCCTGTCCACAATCGCCATGGTTTTATCTCAATTTCGGTCTGTTCGGGAATGAAGTGGTTAGCGTCATGCGTAAGACCCTTGTCTAAAAATATTTGCAATAAATTTGTGCTTTGGGTCAACGAGTGGCTGCGCACTACCTTTGCTTCAGGTGCGATATCCATAAGTCTATTCACAACGTCTTCTGATGTCTTTCCGTTCCGAAAATCACCGTTTAGAAGAAAATTAAAATTGGGATGAATTCCAAGCTCAAAATTCGGATTGCCTCTAAGCCTTTGCAAAAGCGGTGTGTTGTGAGTGACGAACCATGTCGCACGAATCTCGAAAGACTCCACTAGATCGATGGTGTCCGCTAACACTTGGTCACAAGCCCAGTCGATATCAAAGCTTATTGCGGCTTTGTTCCAAGATTCAGATACATCTGGATTGATGGTAGAAAGTTTGATAAAGGTCTCTGTCATGATTCTTAGTTGTTCAAGGCTAAACCGTGATCATACAGAGACAGCGTTAATTCCTAGCGGAAATCGCGTCCACACACCGAGTTTCTGGATCCGAATTTGAACTCTTGAAAAAAGTCTCCAGCTTTGTTTTTAAGTAGTAGAGTCCTAGCTGGCTGTGAAGCGCAATTTTGTAAAGTGGTTTACTCACACGACATCTCTTAAGCAGTGTTGACTTTAAAAAATGTCCAGAGATGCCTAGTTGTCGCAGTCCAAACCTATCGGGCTGGCTATTTTCACTAGACCACTACAATGATCATCTCTGTCATTTGAAAATATCGATCTCGCGTAGCGAAAATTGTGAAAATTGGTTTCATATCCGATGCTCACGGACATATTGGAGCGTTCGTTGCAGGCCTGCGTTTGCTAGAAGCTCAACTGTGTGACGAGGTTTTTTTTCTCGGGGATGCCATCGGATACATCCCCAGTCCGGATGTTGTCAGAATGGTGAGAAAACTCGGAATAAGGGCAGTTTTGGGAAACCACGAGGCAATGGCATTGCTACCTGAACCGCCTAGAAACGATGAGGTCTATCAGCTTGAGCGCTGCCGTAAATTGTTATCGGATTCAGACATGATGGAGATTTCGTGTTGGCCCACGCATCGTTTCCTAAGCGTTAAGGGTAGGGACGTTCGTTTAATGCATGGATCGCCTACAGACTTGACATATGGGTATGTTTATCCCGAATCCGATTTGGATCAGCTTCCAGGAGTTGCCGGCTCTGTAACTGTTATGGGCAATACGCATAGACCATTTTGGCGTAGCAACTCCCGTGGCGCATTGTTTCTGAATGTTGGATCTTGTGGGTTGCCACGTGACTGCGGTGGGCTCGGCTCAGTCGCAACTCTGGATGTAGTAAACCAGACTGTTCACATTTTGCGGTTTGACATCACAAAAACAGCACGTCAAGCACTGGCAAAGTGCGCTCCAGTTCATCATTCGGTCATTGCGTTATTTGATCGGCCGCAAACTACTAAACTTGTTGGAGAAATTTGTGTCTTATGAGCCAATAAACGTTCTTGTTACAGCCATTGGTGGCAGCGGACACGGCGAACAAATTCTTAAGGCGCTGCGCATGGCTGATCCAGGCCGCTATCGTATTTTCGGTGCTGATATCAATCCAAATTGCCCACAATTTTCGCTAGTTGACCACGCGATTATTGTCCCGCCTGCAAGTGACCCCAAGTTCATCGATGTAGTGTTAGCGATTTGTCGAAAATTCAAAATCCTAGCAGTGTTCCATGGATGTGAACCTGAGCTTAGATCCTACAGCGCGGCACGGCAGCAGTTCTTCGATGCTGGTGTTTTACTTCCTATTAATAATTGCGAAGTCATCAATCTGTGCATGGACAAATGTTTAACAGGTGATTTTCTTTCTCAACGTGGTTTTTCACCACCTGTCTCTCGTTTAGTGACAACATTTACAGAGGCGCTGCATGTCGCACCCTTCCCTCTGATAGTAAAGCCACATATTGGCACGGGCGCATCAAAAGATTGCTTTGTTTTGCAGGATCCAAGAGAATTACAGGCGATTTTGGATTTTCTTAAGGTCGGTACTGGTAATCCACTTCTAATTCAGGAATACGTCGGAACACCAGAATCTGAGTTCACTGTTGGCGTTTTGCATGATCTTGACGGTCAATACATTAACTCTATAGCAATCCGGCGCGAGTTGAAAAGTGCTTTGAATTTGCGAATTTCTGTACCGAACCAGACTGGCAGATTGGAGTTGGGGCCAAAACTGGTTGTGAGTTCCGGGATTAGCATGGGGGAGGTTGGAAAGTTCCCTGAGGTTACGGAAGTGTGCAAGCGCATTGCCTTAGAGCTGGATGTCCGTGGTGCTATCAATATCCAAGGGCGGCTAACTTCTGATGGTTTTAAAGTTTTCGAAATCAATCCGAGGTTCTCAGGCACTACAAGTCTTCGCGCACTGATGGGCTACAACGAGCCCGATATCTTGTTGCGTCACCATCTTGCTGGTGAGCGAATTACTCCTGATTTCCCTTACAGATCAGGAATGGTTTTACGTTCGCTGTCGGAGTCTGTGGCCTCTACCGTTGCTGCAGACGCGTGGGAAGAGTTGGTTTCTCTGTAGTGACGTCGTATTTTGCTGTTTTTATGTAGCAAACAATTCGTTCATGAGAAATATGGATGAATGCTTCAGTTGGCTTGCTTCAGATAGCGACTGCTTTAGTCTCACGCCGAAAGAGCGCGACATGATCCATATTTCGTCGACTGGATCTCGTAATAGGTCGGCTCTATTTTCGATTGATGCACGTAGCGCAGGATAGAAGCGTTTATGCAGATCGGGGTCATCATCGAATAGGCGCACCTTCGCGTCGCTAGGTAGTAACGGCAAAGCGCAGGCGGCGCAATAAATCCCAACACTTCTACCTCTCTCCAGTGCACCTTGGAGGCGGCGTCTAAAAAAGGCGATGTTTTTCTGTACCTTAGCCGGAAATTCACGAGCTTCTGCCGTAGCTGAGCCATGCGAGGTGTCTTGCGAGCTGTCTTGGGCGCCGTCGCTTGAAACCTCTGCCAGTAGATACAATGCTCCACCATATTTGGCTGGTTCAACCGCTAAACAGCGAAACCCTGCTGCGGCAAGCGTTCTCTCCAAGCTCGACTTGGAAAAAAACGAGTAATGCTCGTGAATAAACATTGCTAGATCACCGTTGGCGATCGCTAGCCCCACATTTGGGACCGCCATTGCTATTTTCCCACCCGACGTCAATTGACTCTTAAGACTTCGCAAGAATTCAACTGGGTTCACAATGTGTTCAAGCAAGGCGAAAGATACGATCAGATCAAAAGTAGCGGACAGCTTGCTGCTCGGAAAAGAGCAACAGATTACGCGGACGTTGTGTCTTTTCCAATGAGGAGCATTTGATATACCTGGCTCAATGCCAATAGCGTCTGCGCCTTCCGCAGAGAGTAGCTTTACAAAATACCCTCGACCTGCCCCGATTTCCAACACTTTGCTGCTTTGAAGCGATTCAAACTTGTTTTTTAAAAACTCCAAGAAATCGATTGCATACGGGCGTCCCATCTCCGTGTCGTCCATCGCAGTTCCAAGCAAAGAGCCGTGGGCGTAAGCTTGTGCCAAGTGGCCAGCAATTTCGCTATCGTATTCCTGAAAGACTCTCCCGGTATCTTCGTCCAGCGCCAAGCGCAGGGGCAACAGGTTCGGTAGGCCGTGAGGATTCTCCGGTGATGGCAAGTGACCGATGAGAAACGGTATGTCGTTAAGTGTCAAAAGATGCATAACTAATTAAACCCTGTAAATTTCTTCGCTGCATGACCGTATGCCTTCAATAAAATCGGCTTCTGCCTTCCAGCCCAAAAGTTCAAAGGCTTTCGTCGTGTCGTATCGCGCCGTACAACCCTCAAGCGGGTCTGCGCGTTTGCTGCGTTGCACAGTGCCTGCACCTATGGCTGTTACTACCGTTTCGGCTAATTTGTGCATAGTAACCGGGCGACTACTAGCAACATTGAACACACCAGCGGCGCGATGGGTGATGGCTAGTGATATCAGCCTTGCAATGTCACTTGTCGCAACAAAATCTTGCTCTCGCAAACCCTTTCCCCAATACTCTACAGCCTCGCCTCGACGGGCGCTACTGATAAAGCGGGGTAAAACTGTCGACGCAAACATGCCAAAGCCGTATGGATTAGACAGACGCAATACCGCTGAAGACTGAAGGTCTAGAAAGGCCTCCTCTCCACTTAGTTTGGCGGCCTGATAGGCTGTTGGACAAAATACGTTAGCGCTCTCCTTCTTGAATTCAGATGAATGTGTATCGTAGAGGCTACATGTTGATGCATAAATCACATAGACGCGTTTCGATTTTGCGAACGCGAGGACGTTGCGATCAATCTGCCTAGTCAGTTTGCTGGATACGGAGAGGTCGGTATAGCGTGCGTTATGTGGGAGTGCAGCTGCTAGGTGAACGATAACATCCACAGGCAAGGAAAGTTCGTTTAGCGCATTCTCACTAAGATCAATTCGGAGCTCACCCACTGCGGCGCTTCCGGGCCCGCATATCGAAACAACCTCTGCACCTTGACGGCGCAATAGCGCGGCCGTAGCTCGACCAACCATCCCACTTGCACCGGTTAAAATGATTTTTTGGCCGTGGCAAAGAGAACTTTCCGCTGCAAGCATAACAAGCATCCTTTTGTTAAAACATCATACACAAAGTGGCTAATCGTTTAGCCGATAATTGTCCTCTTGCGCGTTGGTTGGCCTGCCACAATTCTCAAACGCTATCCTGCCACGGGGCTAAGTGCTTTATTGAGACTGGTTTGATGGGTAGTTAAATTTGTTTTTCCTTAGTGATTATGATGACCGTATGGATTGCGGTCAGCGTTGATGAGTTGCAGACTCTTGCTGGCTAGAGATCGGATCGTTTTCCAATTTAACACTTAGCCGATTTCAAAATGTTTGAATGTTTAGTTTACTAAGTCAACCGTAGGAACCCATAGCCTTGAATACTTTCACAAGCAACATTGGTCGTGCCTTGTCATTAGCGACTGCGCGTCCCAAGGGTTGGCAATCTGTCATTTACAACACCGTTATGGCGAAAGCAAAGCGTGTTGGCCCTTTGATGATGCCGGCGCATGTGTCGATTGAGCCAACAAATGCCTGCAATTTGCAGTGCCCCGTGTGTGAGACGGGTAACGGTTCTATGGCAAGGCCGACCGGGCTGCTCAATTTCGACAAGTATTGCAAGTTTATCGATGAGATAGCACCGCACACCACTGTGCTGATGTTTTACTTTATGGGTGAGCCGTTTCTTAACAAGCGTGCTTACGAGATGATTCGCTACGCGCGGCAAAAGAATTTGTATGTTGAGACCTGCACCAATGGTGACTTTGCTGATGCGAAAGGCGTCGTTTATTCTGATGTCAACGACATCAGTTTTCAGGTTGGGGGCATGACGCAAAAGACGCACGAAATTTATCGCGTGCGTGGCAAGCTTGACCGCGTCCATAAAAACTTGCACGAGCTGATTGAGGAGCGGCGCAAAAATCCGCAGAGTAATGTCAAGATCAATGTGGGTTTAGTTGTCATGAAGCACAACGAGCATGAGGTGCCTGAATTTTTGCGGTGGGCAAAAGAGATTGGTGTTGATCAGGCGAACGTTATAGACCCTGGCGTGCGTACAGTCGCGGAGGGTCAGACCATGCTCCCGACAGACAAGCGCTATTGGTTTTACGATGAAGCTGCTTTTGCCAAAGGCATCTTGAAGCCAAAACACACGCCCAACAATGAATGTACCTGGATATGGAACTCCGTCATGGTGAACTGGGACGGATCGGTTGTCCCGTGTTGCCGCGACCCGAACGGCAAGCATGTGTTTGGCAATGTGTTTGAAACGCCGCTTGCCAAAATATGGAACGGGGAGGCAATGCGAGCCTTCAGGAGCCGCATTGTCACTGCGCAGAACAAGGTGGACATATGCGAGCTGTGCTCTGGTTATGGCGTGCCGCAATTACTGCACCAAAAACCTGTGGGCTTTGAGATCAAGCGCCTGACGCTGGATGAGTCCAGGCTTGATATTCCTATGGGCAGCATGCCATTGGGTAGTTCACCGATTGTTTGGCATGACAAGCGTGCGCAGGGCAGTAAGGTAGATTGACCTTGTTAGGCGTGCTGGGTTGCACCCTGCTAGTTGTTGGGCTTGTTGCGCGTGTACTGATTGTTCGGGCGGCCGCAGCGAGCGCTGTGGATCAGCACTACTGGATGGTCGCTGCTCGCGCTTACCGCGAGCAACGCACCTTGCCAGTCCGTATTCGTGACAAATACCTTTTAGAGGACGAAGAGCAGGGTTACCCACCTTTGTTCGGCATAATTTTGGGTCGTATTACTGGCAAAAGTACAGGGAAGTTTTTAACCCATGCTCTTGAACTGATTGAGTTCTCTGCTCTGGGTGTATTGCTTTTTGCCTTGGGTCTGCCAACAGATATGGCGCTTGTTGCTCTGGGTTTTTACGCGACTGCACCAGTTCTGGTTGTTTACAACGCACAACTGACGCCACGTATTCTTGGCGATCTTTTTTTATTTGCTGCGATGGCTTTGCAGTTGGTCGCGGTTGTAGAGACAATTCCTGTCGAGGTCCAATGGCTTTGTTGGGGCGCGTCGGCCTTCTTGTTGGCGCTCGTGGTCATGACCCACAAGATGACGTTGCAACTCCATCTCGTTTTACTGCCCTTCTGGTGGTGGGCTTTGAGTGCCTGGCAAATCCCTTTCGTAACTGTGGCTGGTTTTGCCCTCTACACCTTATTTGTAGGTGTACGGTTTGCAAAGTACCAGTTTCGCGCACATGGGGAGTTTGTCACCTTCTGGAATCGGCATTGGCGAGACATGGGTGCACATCCTTTCGCGCACTCGCCTTTGTATGGTGACGCCAAAGCTGATCGCTCAGCCTGTTTTCACCAGGCAGGCTGGCGCGGTGTGGCCAAGCACGTGCGGGTCGTTGTGTCGTACGCTCCTTTTGCGCTGGTATTGCCAGTGTGCAGCCTTGTTTCAGGTTCATGGCCGCCGTCATGGGTATTGGTTTGGCTGGGGGGGGTGTACGCCTGGGCACTGCTTACGCTTTTTGTAGCGCCACTAAAATGCTTGGGCGGCGGCCACTTGTATGTTTTTAACGCAATTGTGCCTGCGGCTGTGTATGTGGCTTATCTGTCGCAGACTTTGTTGGTTGGTTTTTGGCTCACTGCTGGGGCGCTATTAACGGTCGTGTCACTTGCGATGGCGTGGCGGATCATCCGAAACAGGTCTGTGGCTACTGGTGATGATTTTGAAGAGGTCATTCGGTACATATCTGCTTTGCCCAAGGCAAATTTGGCGGTATTTCCACTTCAGTCTGCAGAGCCTGTAGCTGCCAGAACTCATCACGCCGTCTTGTGGGGCGGCCATGGCTCTGGACTCGGTAACATGGAAGGCTTTTTCCCTGTACTTACAAAGCCTTTGGAAATTTTCTTTACCAGGCATTTTGTAAATTGGGTTTTATGGAATAGTAGCTTTTGGCCGGAAGGTGAAACGCGATTGATAAGCGACGGGCTGATTGAAAAGTCTGCCGTTCAACGATTTGGAAATTGGTGCCTGGCACCTAGAAATTAGTAAATGAACTAGAGGAAAAAATGAAAGCTGTCATTCTCGCCGGTGGTCTTGGTACCCGTATTTCTGAGGAAACTCACATTCGCCCTAAGCCCATGATCGAAATCGGCGGCAAGCCAATTCTCTGGCACATCATGAAGCAGTATTCAGCTCATGGCATTCATGATTTTGTGATTTGCTGTGGCTACAAAGGCTACCTTATCAAAGAGTACTTTGCCAACTATTTTCTGCACATGTCGGATGTAACTTTCGACATGGCAAATAACAGCATGGAAGTTCATCAACGCAAAGCCGAGCCGTGGCGCGTAACTTTAGTGGATACCGGCGAGGAGACCATGACTGGCGGACGGCTCAAGCGCGTAGCCGATTATTTGGTCAATGAGGAAGCCTTTTGCTTCACTTATGGTGACGGCGTTTCCGATGTGAATATCAAGGCTGAGATCGCTTTTCACAAACAGCATGGCAAGCTTGCCACGGTACTGGCTGTGCGACCACCCGGCCGTTATGGTGCTTTGGCAATGCAGGGCTCGCTGGTGACAGGATTTGCTGAGAAGCCACGAGGTGACGGCGGCTTGATCAATGGCGGATTTTTTGTACTGTCGCCCAAGTGCATCGACTTGATTGAAGGCGACCAGACCAGCTGGGAGCTAGAACCGCTCAATAGCTTGAGCCAGAAGCATCAATTGATGGCTTTCGAGCATGATGGCTTTTGGCAACCCATGGACACCTTGCGTGAGAAAAACTTGCTTGAAGAACTTTGGGTGTCCGGCAAAGCACCCTGGAAGTCGTGGACATGATCTATTGCGGTGATGCACTGCAACGTCAAAAGAATTGATCGCCTAGATTGGTTTGGCAAGACTCACCACCTATGCCAGCAATAGGCATGACTGTGCGGGAAAACATCAAAGTTTTCTTGGTGATCTTTTTTTATACCCTTCTGCTGGACTTGGTTGTTCGGCAGCTTCTACTGCCAGAGCTCATGCCTGCACTTCATGCTGGCTTGGGATTTATGACGGGTGACTCCATCGGGTATCACGAGTTTGCTGCTGAAATCGCCAAGCGAATTCGCTCCGAAGGCTGGGGCGTTTGGCAGTTGCGCCCCGGGTCGGATATTTTTGTGCTTGCTGCTCCCTCTGGAATCGCCTCTGCCATCTACGCTACCTTTGGGACAAATCCGCTATTGCTATTGCCCTTTAATGCGGCGGTTCATGCAGCAAGTGCAGTGTTGCTGTTGGGCATGTTGCAGGCACTTTTTCAAGACAAGAAGGCCTCTTTCATTGCCACTTTACCTTTCATACTTTTTCCGACGGCGATCTCATGGCATAGCCAGCTCTTGAAGGACGGCCTTTTTATTCTTGGAATTTATGCCTACCTTGCATCCTGGATCATGGCGGCTAAATTCAACCTGCCTTTAGCTCGTCGGTTCCCGGTAATATTTTTGCTGGCATCTATGGGACTCGTCGTTATCTGGGCGGTTCGTCCTTACATGCTGGCGGTATTGGCCTCAACAACAATTGCGCTTGGTGTCTTTTTGATCCTATGGACGATTGCACAGCGGCGCAATACAGATAACTATATGCTTCGCATTGTTGAAATCGCGTTGCTTGCAGGCTGTCTGTTGGCAGTTGGTTATGGCGTCAATAAAACTGACACCAGACCTGGAATGAGTCAGTGGACAGGGCAAGAGCTAAAAAACAGTGTCTATGTTGGCAGGCCGCTTGGCAATAGTGCTGCTGTAGGCGATTCAACAATCGATGAAGCTGGTGTTCGTAGGTGTAAGGGTTGGACTGACTCCCCCGCTATCCCGGCTGCGCTAAGCAGGCTCGCCTCAAAAATCGTCATCGTCAGGGGGGGGTACTACGATGAAGTTTATGCAGGCGCTGGCAGCACAATTGACCGCGAAGTTTGCATCACCAGCTTTTGGGGATTGGTTGCTTACATTCCTAGGGCTATGCAGATTGGATTGCTGGCACCGTTTCCTGACCAATGGGTCGAATCAGGCAGCCATGGTGGGGGAGCATCCCGTTTAATTGTGGGGCTTGAAATGCTTTTTAGCTATGTTGCGCTTTTTGCATTGTTTTACTTTGGTCGGAGGCTATTTAGTCGCCCTGAGTTTTGGTTGTTGTTGGCCTTTGCTGTGTCAATGATTGTTTTATATGCACTTGTCACTCCAAATTTAGGTGCCTTGCACAGAATGCGCTATGGCTTTCTGATGATCTTGGTGGGCATGGGTTTAGCACTGGGCTTAACTCGCTATCGACCTAACACAACTCAAGCTTGACTTTTTGAATCGGATTTGGTGCTTGCTGACGGATACAATTTCAAGTCAAAACCTGAATGTGAGGGCCGTCTGAATCAGACTGCCGCGTTGTGACAAACGGGCATCTTTTGTTTAAATTTTGAGAACCTAATTGCTTCACATTTCGACAGATTGTCTTTCTCGCATTGATTTGGCTTGCCCGCAGGTTTTCGCGATGGGCCACTTGCAGCAAAGCCACTGTATGTTGATATCTGCTTTGGCGGGGGTGGAGCATGCATAACTATGCAGCTCTTCGACGTTTATTTTCTGATGTCTGGTCTGTTTTTGGAAACCGTTACGCTGCTTACTTACTTTTGCTAGCTGTTACCGGCTTGCTCGAGGGTTTAACTATAGCCAGTGTTGTGCCTTTGCTGGGTGCTATTGGTATTGGCGAAGGCGGCAGCGGAGCAGGCGGAGTCATAACCCAAACGGTTCTTGGTCTGCTCACCTGGCTTGGAATCGGCGTGTCAGTGCCTGCCATTGCCGCTTTGATATTGGTGTCACTATCACTTAGCACCGCATTTTTTCTGGCGCAAGCCTATATGGGCGTATCTTTGCAAACTGCTTATGTCAGTCATTGGCAAAGGCGGTTACTCAAGAGCATTTTTTCGGCAAAATGGGGGCTGTTTTTAAAAACGCGCAACGGCGACCTGATCAACTCGGTGGTGACTGAAACACAAAGACTGGGCGGTGCTTTTTACCAAACCGGCTTGCTGCTGACGGGTTTGCTGCACAGTGCCATTTACATGGGCTTGGCGGCGATGTTGTCTGGCTTGACAACCATGGGCGTTATTGCAGGCGGCGCGTTTTTGTTTTTGATCACACGCCCACTGATCAAGCGTGCATATCGCGTTGGCGCAGGCATCAGCCATGAGAACGCAGAGCTTCAAGTCAAACTTGGCGAGTTTGTGGCCAGCGCCAAGCTGCTGAAAGCCACAGCCACTGAAGAAGAAGCGCTGGGCGTGATGAATGGGATTGTTAAACGATTGCGTCAACACGCTTTGTCCAACTCATTTGACGCGCAAATCGTCAAGGGTATTTTTGACTTTGGTTCAGCCGCCATGGTAGCAAGTATTTTGGTGATCAGCCTCAGTGTTCTTAAGATTGATGCAGCTGTGATACTGGTGATTCTGGCCATTTTTGTCAGGTTGATTCCCAAGTTGACCGGTTTACAGCAAAGCTTGCAGTCGCTCTCAGGTAGTTTGCCCGCTGTTGCCAATCTAAACGATATGGCTCGCGTGGTTGATGCCGAGGTTGAGGCGTGTGCTGCCGGGCCTTTGCCTGCTGCCTTGGCAACAGGGCCTTTGGGTATATCGCTGCAAGGTATAGCCGTTAGTCAGGGGGGCGTTCAGGTCATTGCTGACCTGTCAATGACGGTTGAGCCAGGGGCATGCATTGCTTTAGTGGGGCGTTCAGGCGCTGGCAAGTCAACCCTTGTGGATGCCATGCTGGGTCTGGTGCCCATTACTGCTGGCGTCATTGGTGTCAATGGCATCAACCTGCAAACCATGCCGCTGCACGCGTTACGCAAGCGTACAGGCTACATGGGCCAGGAGACCATGCTGTACAACACGACGATTCGTGGCAATATTTTGTGGAGTCAACCACAGCACTCTGATGAGGTGGTCATGGCAGCTGCAAGCCTGGCTGCTGCTGACACCTTCATCGCGCAAGCACCGCAAGGGCTTGACACCATGGTGGGCGACCGGGGTGGTAAGCTGTCTGGCGGCGAGCGTCAGCGCCTGGGCTTGACCAGGGCTTTGCTGGGTAATCCTGGCCTGTTGATACTTGACGAGGCCGCCAGCGCGCTGGACGCTGAAACAGATGCCGCCGTAACCCGTGCACTGGAGTCCCTGAAGGGGGCAGTCACCATGATTGTTATTTCCCATCGCCTGTCGTCAGTGCGCATGGCTGACTACATTTATGTGATGGACAAGGGTCAAATTGTCGAGTCTGGCACGTGGTCTGAGCTGCAAGACAGCCAGGGTCAATTCAGTCGTCTGCTGTAAATTGAAAGTCCTGCACATCATTACTTGCCTTGACCAGGGCGGCACTGAGGCGGTGCTTAGCCGATTGGTGGCAGTGAAAAAAGAGGGCGTGGAGTATTCAGTTGTTTCGCTCAAAGGTCGTGGCTTTTACAGTGCCGCGCTTGAGGCTAGTGGCGTCACACAATACTATTTTCAATTTGCCAGATTTTTTCAATGGGCCAGTTTCCTCGAGTTTTTTCGCCTTGTCAGGCTGATCGCCAAAATATCGCCTGATGTGGTGCAAACCTGGCTTTACCATGCGGATCTCATAGGTGGCTTGGCTGCCAGGCTGGCTGGCTGCAAGCGGGTGGTTTGGGGCATTCGCACTGCAGATTTAAACCCGGCTTTAAACAGCCGATTCACTTTGATGGTTGCCTGGCTTTGTGCCAGGTTATCAGGCGTTATTCCAGCTTCTATCGCCACTTGCTCGGTTGCTGCGGCTAATGCGCATCAAAAAATGGGTTACGACTCGGCCAAATTCCAGGTGATTCCCAATGGGTTTGACCTGATACTTTACAAGCCAGACCCGGCGGCGCGTCTATTGCTCCGCCCCCAATGGGGAGTAGCTGACGATGAACTTCTGTTTGGTTGTGTTGCCCGTTGGGATGTTTACAAAGACCACCCGAATCTGTTGCAAGCCTTGTCAATAGCTGCTGCCCGTGGCCTCAAGTTCCGCTGTGTCTTGGTGGGCGGAGGTTTGACAGCCAGCAACACGGCTTTGATGGGCTTGTTGTCTAAGTACAATCTCGAAAATATTGTTGTACTTGCCGGTTCACGTGCAGACATACCTGCGGTCATGGGCGCAATTGACTTTCATGTGTTGCCCAGCCGAAGCGAAGCTTTCCCCAACGTGGTGGCTGAAGCCATGGCATGCGGTACACCCTGCGTTGTGACCGACGTGGGGGACGCTGCATTGATTGTTGGTAATACGGGCTGGGTGGTGCCACCTGAAAATCCTGACCTGCTTGCACAGGCTATTAAAAAAGCCGGAAACAGTTTTAAAAGTGATGCTGACGATTCACGCCGTATTGAAGCTCGAAATCGTATTGTGAATAACTTTAGCCTTGAAAAAATGACGCAGTCCTATCTAACTCTTTGGCAGTCGGTGGCCTCATCATGACGGCTTTTGAGGGTGTCTTTGCAGGCCGCAAGGTGCTGCTGACCGGGCACACTGGGTTTAAAGGCAGTTGGCTGGCGCTTTGGCTGCAGCAGTTGGGTGCTGAGGTGGTTGGTTTGTCATTGGCGCCGAGCACTGAACCGAGTCACTGGCAATTGCTTGACCTGCACATTGAAGAATACTTACAGGATATTCGGGACTACGCTGCCGTACAAAAGATTGTCGATGATGTTCAACCTCACATCGTGTTTCATCTTGCCGCGCAGCCATTGGTTCGTCGTTCTTATGTCGATCCGCTCACGACTTGGGCAACGAACGTACAAGGCACGGCTCATGTGCTTGAGGCCTGTCGGCACGCAGCAAGTGTTCAGGCCATCGTGGCAGTGACGACCGACAAGTGCTACGAAAATCAGGAATGGCTGTGGGGCTATCGTGAAAACGATCGTTTGGGCGGCCATGACCCTTACTCAGCGTCAAAAGCCGGTGCCGAGCTGGTTGCGGCAAGTTACCGACAGTCGTATTTCAGCAAAGAGGGCGCTCCCCTGCTAGCAACAGCGCGAGCGGGTAACGTGATCGGTGGTGGCGACTGGTCGGAAGATCGGCTCATACCCGACATGGTGCGCGCCAGCGCCAGTGGGCAATCGGTTGAAATCCGGTCGCCGAACGCAACCCGACCCTGGCAGCATGTGCTGGAGTCATTGTCGGGCTACTTGCTGCTCGGGCAGCGTTTGCTAGAGCAACAGCCTCGCTTTGCAGAGGCCTGGAATTTTGGGCCTGACGAGTCTGGTAACCAGACGGTGTCAACCGTCCTTTCGAAGTTGAATCAAAACTGGAGCGGGCTGCGCTGGCATGTCACCGGCACCCCACAGCCGCATGAAGCAGGTCTGCTGCAGCTCGACAGCACCAAATCACGCAGCTTGCTCGAGTGGTTGCCCGTTTGGGGGCTGGATGAAGGCCTTAAACGCACAGCTGACTGGTATCGGCTTTATCTTGAAAAGGGTGAAGTCAGTACGCGTTTGCAATTGGCTGAATATTTGGAAGCGGCCCAGGTGAAACGCCTTGGCTGGGCGGTTTGACGTGAAGCTTGTTTCTACCAGGATAGCAGGCGTTTTCGTTGCGCAAACGAACGCCTTCCAGGACAACCGTGGTGCTTTTGCGCGATTGTTCTGCGAGGCCGACCTGGCTGATGCTTTGGCGGAGCGGACCATTCAGCAAATTAACCACTCACGGACAGCCGCTGTTGGGGCTGTCAGGGGCATGCATTTTCAGTTGCCGCCTCACGCTGAAATGAAAATGGTACGTTGCCTCAAAGGGCGTGTGTGGGATGTTGCCGTGGATTTGCGTGAGGGTTCACCCACCTTTTTGCAGCATCATGCGCAGGAACTGTCGCCATCAAATGCGCTGATGTTGGTGATCCCCGAAGGCTGCGCACACGGTTTTCAGGTGCTGGAGCCTGACTCAGAGCTGCTGTATTTGCATACGGCCAGTTACACGCCCTCTGCAGAAGGCGGTGTTCGTTTTGATGACCCCGCATTGAGTTTGCCTTGGCCTTTACAAATCACTGACTTGTCCGAACGGGACAAACAACATCCACTCCTCAATAAAGACTTTCGGGGTATTACTTTATGAATTGCCGTCATTGCCATGCGCCACTTGAGCATGTTTTTCTGGATTTGGGCTTTGCGCCACCGTCCAACGCTTATCTGTCTGCTCCAGACCTTCAGGCCCCGGAGCAGTACTTTCCATTGAAGCTGTTTGTGTGTGATCAGTGCTGGCTGGTACAAACCGAAGACTATTCGCGCTCCGACGAACTCTTTACCAAGGACTACGCTTACTTTTCGTCAACATCGACCACATGGTTGACGCACGCGAAGTCTTACGTCGACATGATTACTTCGAGGCTTGGTTTGGGTGCTGAAAGTTTTGTTATTGAGGTTGCATCAAACGACGGTTATCTGCTCAAGAATTTTGTGGCCAGCGGTGTGCCGTGCCTGGGAGTGGAGCCTACAGACAGCACGGCGGCTGCGGCTGAAGCGCTTGGTGTTCCCGTAGCGCGTGAGTTTTTTGGCCAAAACTTTGCTGAAAAGCTTGTAGCGTCGGGCAAGCAGGCTGACTTGATCATCGGCAACAACGTGTATGCGCACGTTCCTGACATCAATGACTTCACAGCAGGCATGAAGACCGCGCTGAAACCAGGCGGCACGATCACGCTTGAGTTCCCTCACCTGATGAACCTGATGGGCTTGAACCAATTTGATACGGTTTACCACGAGCATTACTCGTACCTCTCGTTGCAGTCGGTGCGTTCTATCTTCGCAAAAGCGGGACTGCGTGTGTTTGATGTAGAGCAGATTCCAACGCACGGCGGTAGCTTGCGCATTTTTGGTTGCCACGACGCTGACGCTCGCGCGGATACTGCTGCGGTTGCGCGCGTCCTTGCAGAGGAACTCAGCAACGGTTTGCAGGACTTGCCAACCTATCAACGATTTCAACAGGCTGCTAATGTTGTCAAAAATCGGTTGCTGGCATTTTTGATTGAAGCTTCTCTGTCTGGCAAGACTGTTGCGGCGTACGGAGCTGCCGCCAAAGGCAACACATTGATGAACTATGCGGGCGTCAAACCCGACCTGATTGCTTTTGTATGTGACGCAGCGGCTGCAAAACAGAACAAGTTCATGCCAGGCAGCCACATTCCAATTTTCACACCTGACGAAATGCGCAATCGTCGTCCGGACTATGTTGTTGTCTTACCGTGGAATATTGCCGATGAGGTGATCAAATCCAACAGTTTTGTCAGGGAGTGGGGCGGCAAATTTGTTGTTGCGGTACCTGAGCTGCGGATATTCTGATGAAAGTCCTTGTCACTGGCGGCAGTGGTTTTATCGGGCAGTATTGCCTGGCGCAGTTGTACCGCAAGGGCTATGAAGTACATGCGGTTTCATCTGTGCCCAGGCTTTCCACAGATTCGGTTCAGTGGCACCAAGCCAGCCTGCTCGATGCCGCTCAAACTCGTTCACTTGTGCGTACGCTCAAGCCGTCGCATCTGTTGCATCTGGCCTGGTACACCAAGCACGGCAAATACTGGACCGCACCTGAGAACCTGGATTGGGTTAAAGGCAGTCTTACGCTGCTGCGGGAGTTTTCAGAGTCAGGCGGCCGTCGTCTGGTGTCTGCTGGCACCTGCGCTGAGTACGACTGGAATCACGGCGTTTGTGTTGAGGGTCAGACACCACTTATTCCTGCAACGCTTTACGGAAACTACAAGCACGCCATGCAGCTGATGCAAAGCGCCTGGTGTGCGCAAAGCGTTGTGTCAGGCGCGTGGGGCAGGGTGTTTTCGCTCTACGGGCCTGCGGAGTATCCAGATCGGCTGGTGGCGTCTGTTATACGTGCCCTGCTGCGAGGTGAAGTAGCAACCTGCGGAAACGGCAGCCTCGTTCGGGACTACTCTCATGCGGAAGACGTTGCCTCTGCCTTTGTTCAGATTCTTGACAGTTCGATGGAAGGCCCGGTCAATATCGGATCGGGCGAGGCCATCAGCTTGCATGATCTGGTTGAAAAGATCGCATTAAAACTCGAGGCCAGCAGTCTGATCAGGTACCGCGAGCCATCTTTGGTGCCGAGCACTGAACCAGCGCTGTTAATGCCTGACATTGCGAGACTTATGTCGACGGGTTGGCAAAAAAAGTTAGATCTTGATGGCGGGCTGGACGACACCATTGCCTGGTGGCGTCAGCAGCCGGGCATGCCTGACACCTGAGTACTGCGGGCACAATTTTGGCGCGGCTTAAATCCAACATCATCTTTAACTTTTTGGGAAGCGCCTGGCTGGGGCTGCTAACGCTTGCCGTCACGCCATTGCAGGTTCACTTTTTGGGCGTTGAGGCATTTGGATTTGTGGGACTCATCACCATACTTCAGGTGTTGCTTGGTTCGCTTGACCTTGGCATCGCAGCCACAGTCACCAAGGTTGTTTCTTCTGACCACAGCGTTCAGCGCCGTGACAGTGCGGCCGCTTTGAATACAGCGTCCAGTGTCTATTGGGTCATTGCGATTTTGATCGCCCTGCTTTTGTGGACCAATTCTGGCCGGGTTGCTTCCTTCTGGTTGCGCAACACACAGCTCGACCCTGTCACCGTCACCTTGGGCATACAAATCATTGCGGTTTATCTTGGCTTGCGCTGGCCCATTGCGTTTTACTCTGGCGTCATCAGCGGGCTACAGCGCATGGATACGTTGAATATCATCAAGGCATCGTTAAACACTTTGCGCTTGGTAGGCGGCGTAGTGGTACTCTTTTTCCTGCCTGACTTGCTGGCTTTCCTGGTCTGGTTTGCGATCAGTTCTGCAATTGAGCTGCTCGTATATGCGGTGGTGACTTACCGAATGTTGCCGACTCTGCGCTGGTGGCCATCGTTCTCGCTGGCATCATTCAAAGGTATCTGGAAGTACTCAGCCGCTATGAACCTGATAGCGCTGACAGCATTGGTCTTGAGCCAGGCTGACAGGTTGGCTGTAACCAAATTGCTCAGTCTGGAAGCGCTGGGTTATTACTCGATCGCATACAACGCATCGATTGTGATTTCACTTGTTCAGAGCGCTATCAACAATGCTTCGTTTCCGGCTTTCTCGCACTCCTTCAGTAGCGGTCAACATGCGGAGCTTCTGTCGCGTTACAACAAGGCGAGCCAGCTCATGTGCATTGTTGTGGCTTTGCCTTGTTTTGCACTGGTTTTTTTTGGGCACGAAATATTGACTGTCTGGATCAATGCGAAGGTCGCAGATGAGGCGTCACTCACGATGGCTTGGCTGGCGCTAGGATTCTTTTTTAATGCTGTAGTTTCTAACGCGTACATGGCGGCAGTCGCCTGTGGGCAACCCAATTTGCCGCTAAAAGTTAACCTGTTCGCACTGGTTGTTTATCTTCCAGCGCTTTATTGGCTGGTTCATCTGTACGGTATCAACGGCGCGGCTGCTGCGTACGCGGGCTTGAACGCATATTATGTTTTTTCATTGCTACCGTTGGTACAAGCTCGTGTTGTGAAGCAGGGTTTCGCTATTTGGTTGCGCCAGAACCTGTTGCCTTTTCTTCTTATTGGAGTCGGTGCGTTTGGTGGTGCGAAAATGCTTGTTCTGACGACGCAATCTGCATGGCTCACGGCTTTGTCATTGCTTCTTGGAGTTGCCGTCTATGCGGTGGCATCTTGGTTTATGTTATCGGTCTCCCTTCGCGCTGATTTGATGGGCGCTACTAAAAGACTTGTCCTTCGATGATGCAATTGATCCGCTTCGTGCTTCAACGCTTTCGCTTGGAGTCGCTTCTCGCCCTCCCGTATGCGTGGATTTACCAAGTCCTATTTCGCAACATCGGGAAAGGCTCGTTCGTTAGTCCTTTTATTCAGTCTGTAGGTCTCGATTGCGTCAGTCTTGGAAGACACTCCCGAATCAGCCGCAATACCCGGATATTGGCTTTAACGAGCTATGGAGCGCAGGCGTTTAATCCTCAAATCACTATTGGGGACAATGTCAGCGTCGGGTTTGGTTGCACTCTGTCTTGTGTCAATCGTCTGATTATTGGACACGACGTCACAATCGGGGACAATGTCTATATAGCCGACTCTCATCATGAGTACAGTGACACGCAATTGGGTGTACTTGACCAGCCGCTGCTTGTTGGTGCGATTTCCATAGGCCAAGGTGCATGGATTGGCTACGGCGCTTTCGTAGCGGGCGATGTCGCGATAGGTGAGCACGCCGTCATCGGTGCTAATAGCGTTGTGACGCGATCTGTGGCCGCTTATACCGTTGTTGCTGGTGTACCTGCAAAGCCGATCAAACGGTTTGACCATGCGACTGGGCGATGGGTGAGGCTGGATGTTGACACAAATAACTTATAAAAACTGAATCAAAAATGAAATTCTCAGTATTACTCCCCACCCGCAATGGCGGGCCTTACCTTGAAAACTGCATCGACTCAATCCTTGGGCAAGGCTACGACGACCTTGAGTTGATCATTTCTGACAACGCCAATACCGACCAGACGCCTCAAATCATTGCAAATTACGCAACTGACCCGCGGGTAAAAATTTTGCGGCTTGAGCAGCCCATCTCAGTGACTGACAACTGGAACAACGCACTGTTTTCTGCCACTGGCGACTACATCATGATGATGGGTGACGATGATTTGTTATTGCCCGGTTATTTTGTCAGGATGGCTCAAATTATTGAGCAGTACAGCCAGCCCGACTGTGTCCTGCACAATGGTTATTCATACGTCGCTCCCAACTCGATTGGCCAAAATGAACATGGATTTTATAGTCGTGCGCATTTCAACTTTGCACAGGACTTGACGCGAGAGGGTGTCATGTCGATGGAGCAGCGGTTTTCAATCGTCCATGACATGTTTCGCTTCAAGGTGCGCATACCTTTGAATATGCAAACCACACTGGTGCGTCGTGACAAGCTGCCGCAGTTTCATCCGCCCTTTCCAGATCACTATGCCCTCAACTCACTTCTATTAACGGCTGACAAATGGGTTTTCAGTCCTGAGAAATTACTCGTTGTCGGTGTATCTCCGAAGTCGTTTGGACATTACTTTTATAGCAGTAAGCACAAGAGTGGTCTGGCCTATCTGGGCATTGACCCTGAATTTCCGGGCATGCTCCCCGGCAGTGACTTGACCAACGGCATGCACATGTGGCTGGATCTGCTCAAAAAAAATCTGGGTGACAAGCTAAAGGGTATCGAGGTTGATCGCGGCGGATACGTACGCCGGCAGGTTTTTGCCTGGTACATGCAAAAAAAGCTGGGCGTTTTGAGTTTTGCTGACTTTATGGCAAACCTGAAACTCTTGTCGCTCCGTGATTGGGGTGGTTTGTTGCTTTCCTTTTTTGACAAAGCGAGCTGGAAGCGCTTTACACAAATACTTCAGTCGTCCAGAAAAAGCACCGCTGAAGTACAGTGGAGCAGCCTTCAGCCGTTGCCTGGTGTTGTGAATATTGCCCAGTTTTCAGACTGGATCACCCACAAAGCCACCCCCGAACAAAAGGGTTGAGCGAATCTGCTCGACTGGTAACGAGATCAACATGAAGAACTGGCTTCCCACAAAAAGAAAATTGGTTCAATTGGCGAATGGCTTTTTGCTGTCTGTAGCCAATGCAAAAATTGTCAGAGCGTTCCCGCAGACCTTCCGCTACCGCAAGGATGGATCCCTGAATGGTTTTGACCGGCTGACCGTTTCCAACAACATGAATGAGCTGTCTTCAAGCATTTCACTGCGCTCAGCTACTTCTGACTGGTTCACATTTGACCAGATATTTATCCACGAAGACTACAACTTGAAGGCTTTAAAGCGATACCCAGAGTTTGAAGCGCTCTATGCCAAATACTCAGCGGAAGGCACGCCTCTCATTGTGGATCTTGGTGCCAATATTGGTTTGTCCAGTGTGTACTTCCATCACATTTGGCCTACTGCAAAGATTGTTGCGGTTGAGCCCAGTGAGGATAATTTTGCAGTTCTGCGCCAAAACTTTGGTGCAACAGCTAATTTTGACAGCATGCTGGCTGGGATTTCCTGCAAATCGTCAAGACTGACAGTAGCCGACCCGGCGGTTGAGAAAAATGCTTTTACAACGACAGTGATTGAGCCAGGCGCAGAGGGCGGAGTGCTTGGCGTAACAGTGCCTGAAATCCTCGCCCGCTACCCTAAATCAGATGGTTACTTGCCGTTCATTGTCAAAATTGATATTGAAGGATTTGAGTCTGACCTGTTTGCTGAAAATACCGACTGGGTGAATGAGTTTCCAATATTGATCATTGAAATGCATGACTGGCTTTTTCCCGGTCAGGGCACGTCATCTAATTTCCTCAAGACCATCGCAGGGCTTGATCGTGATTTTGTGTATCTTGGAGAAAACGTGTTTTCAATCAGAAATGACCGCCAGACTGTAGAAAACACATGAGTCAGAATCCCAGAGTTCTCATTCTTTGTCCTTATCCTTTGGGAATAAGCCCGGGACAGCGCTTTCGTTTCGAGCAGTACCTTGACATTCTCCGCGCGAATGGCATCGTTATCGAAATTCAGTCATTTCTTGACATGGACACGATGCGCATCCTCTACAAACCGGGGCACGTCTTCAAAAAAGTCACAAACGTGTTGGCCGGTTTTGTTCGCCGCATTGCGGGTTTGCGTCGCGTCTTCGACTATGACTATATTTTCATTCACCGGGAAGCCACGCCGATCGGCCCTCCATTTATTGAAGCCGCCTTGTTTCTTTTACGGCGGCGTGTGATATTTGACTTTGATGATGCGATCTTCATCAGCAAAACATCCAAAGTCAATCGTATCGTCGCATTCGCAAAATGGTCGTCGAAGATTCGCTTCATTACAAAGTACAGTGAAAAAGTTGCCGTTTGCAACAACTACCTTGTCAATTGGGTCCATCAGTACAACCCCAATGCGGTGTTGCTTCCCACCACCATCGACCTGACTTACCACAAGCCAATAGCCAAAGCACCCGTTTCAACGCGTCGGCCAGTCATTGGCTGGACGGGCACCCAGTCTACGATGGTGTATCTTGATCTGGTGAGACAAGCGCTGGCTGAGCTGCAAAAAACCTACGACTTTGAGTTTCGCGTCATTTGCGACGTTGACCCCCAGTTTCCGGCGCTTAAAGACTATCGGTTCATCAAATGGAATCTGCAATCCGAGATCGAAGACCTGGCCGGGATGGATATTGGTTTGATGCCCGTTCCCCAAGGTCAGTGGGAGCAGGGCAAGGTTGGTTTCAAGGCCATACAGTATTCAGGTGTGGCAGCTGTGCCGGTGGTGTCGTCTACAGGCTCTGGTCACGAGGTTGTTTTACAAGGTAAAACCGGTTTTGTTGTCGACAATGATTGTTCTGCATGGGTGGCCGCACTTTCATCCCTGTTGGATAATCCTCTTCAACTACAGGCTATGGGGCAAGCCGCTCGAGAGTATATTGACTCACGCTATTCGGTCAGGTCTCAAGTGCCAACTTACCTGGCCCTTTTCGGCAAGTAAGTCATTAAGTTAAACACTATCTGTCTGCAGACACTATTTTTTAAAGGTGAGTCGAGTGAAGATTAGCAACAAAACCCGTGTGTACGTAGCTGGCTGTGGCGGCATGCTTGGTGATGCGATGTATGCGCGTTTAAAGTCTACCGGCGCGATGATCAAGGCCACTGATATCAATTGCATCGAGGATTGGCTTGAATATGCTGACGTGAGAGATTTTGCAGCCATTCGGACAAGCATTATTGATTTCAAGCCGGACCTGATTATCAATCTTGCCGCACTCACTGACCTGGAGTTTTGTGAAAAAGAACAGGAAAACTCCTGGCTGACCAATGGACTTGGTGCTGAAAATCTGGGGTTGGTTGCGAACGAACTGGATGTCCCTTACGTTTACATCTCAACTGCAGGTATTTTTGGTGGGGAGCGCGACTTGTACAACGATTTCCATGCACCCAATCCCTTGTCAGTTTATGCGCAGTCCAAGTATTACGGCGAGCAGTTTGTCCGTAACACCGTCAAAAAGCATTTTGTTCTGCGCGCCGGCTGGATGATGGGTGGTGGCCCAGCCAAAGACAAAAAATTCATCAATAAAATTTACAAGCAAATTTGTGCAGGTTCAACCGAACTATTTGTGGTGGACGACAAGCTCGGTACACCAACCTACACGGTAGATTTTGCCAACGGTTTGTGTGGTGTTGTCGAGAGTGAGCAGTACGGACTTTACAACCAGGTCTGCAATGGCGCGGCTAGCCGTTTCGTTGTAGCGCAGGAGTTTGTTCGATTAATGGGTTTGTCTGACAAGGTCAAGGTGACCGTTGTGCCATCTGACTATTTCAAAGAACAGTACTTTGCGCCAAGACCTGCAAGCGAAAAGCTGGTCAATCTCAAGCTCAATCAACGCGGCCTGAATCTGATGCGTGATTGGCAGATTTGTCTTGAGGAGTATGCGGAAGTATTCAAGGCGGACCACTCAAAACGATAGCTCTTCATATTGGGTCTCATGCGTGTTCACATTCATATGAAGCATTTGTCGATCAAGGTTTGGCTACGCATATTTTTGTATGCCATATTTACTGGCTTGTTGATTCAGCTAGTTGTGCTGCCATACTTTTTTCCGCAGCTCCACGCCGGTAACGGCTTGCTGGCAGGACGTGATTGGGTGGGTTTTCACGAGCAAGCAGCAGAGCATGCTCAACAAATTGCTTCGAGTGGATGGGATGCATTTCGTCTTCGCCCAGACGGAGACAACGCCATTATCGGCGTGACATCTTTTTTCTATGTGATTTTTGGACCACATCCGTGGGCTCTCTTGCCGTTGAGTGCGGCCATGTTTGCTACGGGTGGCGTGGCGTTATTTTCCATGCTCAAGCGCCTGAACCTGGATGACAGCGAAGCCGGGATTGCATTGCTGCCGTACTTGTTTTTTCCTTCTGCGCTACTTCAGTACGGGCAAATACACAAAGATGTTTTTTGTACCGCTGGCGTGCTGGTGATTCTGTGGGCTTGGGTAGGATTGCTTCACAAAGAAAGGAAACTATCAGAGGTGCTCCCGTTGCTGGTCGTAAGTGCATTAGCCTTGATATTGGTATCCGTCTTTCGCCCTTATTTCATGTTCCCATTTTTGGGTCTCGCGCTAGGGCTCTTGGCGTGGAATGTCGTACGACTCGGCTGGCAACTGACCAGACTTCAGGCGAGGTTGAATGGGCCACCAACTTCCCCAGCGTTGAAGTTTAATTTTCAATCCGCAGTGATTCTGGCCTTTGTCAGCGGCCTTGTCTACGTCATGTCGATCACCTATCTGGACGTGAATATGCGGTCGATCGGGTCAGATGATTCAAAGTACAGGCTCGTATTTCCTGTTTTGGTTTTGAAGTCAAATGAAACTGTGCGCAGTGCAGATACCATTCGGCTTTTTTCTGCGGGGTCTGCGGGGTCTGCGGGGTCTGCGGGGTCTGCGGGGTCTGCGGGGTCTGCGGGGTCTGCGGAAGCTCGCGACGCCGTTCTCAAAATGGCAGCTCTCGAAGCAGCAGCCATCAAGGCCGTTCAGGAGTGCCGTCCAATCGTCATCTTGCGTGATGATGCGTTTCTGGAAAATACGATTAACCGCATTTTCTTGAAAATTGCAGTGGCTAGAGCTGGCTTTACAAGCTCTGGTGGAACGACGGCTGCAAGCAATATTGACAAAGGCATTAATTTTTGTAAAAACGAAGATTTGATTCACTATGTTCCGAGAGCGATGCAGATAGCCTTGTTTGCACCATTTCCTTCAAAATGGTTTTCCACCGAGAAGCGGAACTCAAGCGCAGTAGAAATTTATATTTCAGCGGTGGAAATGTTTTACAGCTATGTGGCCTATATCGGCTTGTTGTATTGGCTGGTCAGTTACAGGCGCTGGCGTATCGAGTTGCTTGTACCCGTAGCTTTTGCTTTGGGTCTTACCTTGTTATTGGGTCTGACTGTGGCCAATGTCGGCACTTTGTACCGTATGCGCTTCCCGTTTGCCATGATATTTATAAGTCTTGGTATGGCTGGGCTGATGCAGATGGCTAAAATCAGACCTCGCTGGCTTGAGCGTCTGGAGTCGAATGTTGATAGGTAGCTTCGACTGATTGGCGGCATTGCTTTAGCTTAATACCGATGGTTTGGATGTCGCCTTCCAGGCATCACTGACGTGGAATTTCAATGTGTGGTTTGGCCGGTTTTTTGACCGAAAAGCAATGGGATGCGGCAGATGATCTGCTCAAAAATATGGCTGCCCGCATCAGTCATCGCGGGCCTGATGCTGAAGGTTTTTGGGGCGACCCTGAGGCAGGCATTGGATTAGCGCATCGCCGACTGTCAATTCTTGATCTTTCAGATGCTGGCAGTCAGCCCATGGCATCGCCTGATGGGCGCTTCATCATTGTTTTCAATGGTGAAATTTATAACCACAATGACATACGTCGAACGGTTCAAGAATCCACTCCTGAAAATTTGAATTGGCGGGGGCATTCTGATACCGAGACGCTTCTGGCTGGTTTCAGCCAGATGGGAATCGAAAAGACCATCAAGTTAGCAATTGGAATGTTCGCATTTGCTTTGTGGGACAAGCAAACCGACACATTGACGCTTGGGCGCGATCGTTTGGGTGAAAAGCCGATATATTACGGCTGGCAGGGCTCTGCCTTTCTGTTTGGTTCTGAACTCAAGGCACTTCAAGCGCATCCAGCTTTCAAGGCTGAGATAGACCGTGGGGCTTTGAGTCTATTTCTGCGCTACGCATACATTCCTTCTCCTCATTCGATTTTTGCAGGTATTTCCAAACTGTTGCCTGGAACGCTGCTGACGGTTTCTCTGGCTCAACGTGAGCCTGTCATTTCTACATATTGGTCGGGTTCAGCAGTGGCCGAGCAAGGCGTTGCACATCTTTACAGTGGCTCGCCCGATCTGGCCGTCAATGAGCTTGAAACTTTGTTGATCAATGCCGTGGGTCAGCAAATGGTCGCTGATGTACCACTCGGTGCTTTTTTGTCGGGTGGCATAGACTCTTCGACCATCGTGGGATTGATGCAACATCAATCATCTCGCCCTGTTAAAACTTTCACGATAGGTTTTCATGAGGAAGGCTACGACGAGGCGCAGCATGCACAGGCAGTTGCGACTCATTTGGGAACCGATCACACCGAACTGTACGTATCTGCAGAACAAGCACTTGAGGTTGTGTCACGTTTGCCAGAACTTTACGACGAGCCGTTCGGGGATTCATCGCAAATCCCCACATTTCTGGTGTCGCAACTGGCGCGTCAACACGTCACAGTATCGCTGTCCGGGGACGCAGGTGATGAACTGTTTTGCGGCTATAACCGTTACCAGCTGACGAACAGGCTTTGGCGCAAGTTATCGTTAGTGCCAGCACCCATGAGAAGACTGGCGGCCAAAGCAATCACCAGCATTACTCCTGATGCCTGGGACAAGCTGGGCCACATCTCAGGTGGGTTGATGCCCAATTTGGCTCAGCTGGGAGACAAGTTGCACAAGGGTGCGGGTGTCCTGGGCAGCGAGTCTGTCGATGAGCTTTATCTGGGACTTGTATCCCAGTGGCAAGACCCTGCCTCGGTTGTCGTTAGGGGCACAGAGCCCCCCACTTTGTTGAGCGGGAACATGCCTGAGTTAAGGGGGTTGACAGATGTTGACCGCATGATGGCGCTCGACCTGCTAACCTATTTGCCTGACGATATTTTGACTAAAGTCGATCGTGCGGCCATGGGTGTTTCATTAGAGACAAGAGTGCCCTTTCTGGATCATCGTGTTGTTGAATGGGCTTGGCGTTTGCCGCTGGCCATGAAGCTGCGTGAAGGCCAGAACAAATGGGTACTTCGTCAGGTCTTGTACAAGCATGTCCCACGCGCATTGATGGAACGCCCGAAAATGGGTTTTGGTATACCGATTGGAGCCTGGCTAAAAGGGCCATTGCGACCGTGGGCTGAAGCGCTGCTCGACCAGGCACGACTTGAAAGTGAAGGCTATTTTCATCCGACGCAAATACGGCAAAAATGGCTTGAACACCTGTCGGGCAAGCGCAATTGGCAATACCAGCTCTGGAATATTTTGATGTTTCAGTCCTGGCTCGAATCGCACAAAAATCAAGCGCCTAGAGCTGCTCAAGAACTGTCTAAAACATGATCCATTACGCGCAGATTAAAAACGAATTGCAGCGGCATCCACGTGCCTGGCTGATCACGGGTGTCGCCGGCTTTATCGGCTGCAATCTGCTGGAGGCATTGTTAAGGCTTGATCAGCGTGTTGTAGGGCTTGACAACTTTGCTACCGGCAGAATGGTCAATCTTGACCAGGTTCAAGAATCGGTTGGTACCGAGCGGTGGGCTAATTTTCAGTTTATGAAAGGTGATATTCGAGAGCTGACGGACTGCGCCAAAGCCGTTCAGAGCGTCGACTATGTGCTGCATGAGGCAGCGCTGGGCTCGGTTCCGCGCTCCATTGCTGATCCGATTGCCACTAACCAGGCAAATATCAATGGGTTTCTGAACATGCTGTTGGCATCGCGTGACGCAGGCGTCAAACGGTTTGTATACGCTGCCAGCAGTTCCACTTATGGCGATCACCCTGCGCTTCCAAAAATTGAGGACCGTATTGGCAAACCTTTGTCTCCCTATGCGGTGACCAAATATGTCAATGAGCTTTATGCAGAAGTTTTTGCCAGTACTTACGGTTTTCAAAGTATCGGCTTGCGCTACTTCAATGTTTTTGGGCCTCATCAAAACCCCGATGGCGCCTATGCTGCAGTCATTCCCAAGTGGATTTCTGCGATGTTAAAAAAAGAGCCGCTTTTTATCAACGGTGATGGAGAAAGCAGTCGGGATTTTTGTTATGTTGACAACGTCATACAGGCTAATTTGCTGGCCGCTACAGTTCAAACGCCCGATGCCCTGAATCAGATCTATAACGTTGCTGTAGGAGATCGCACGACGCTTACTGAGCTGCATGCGTTAATCAAAAATGAGGTGCAAAAACGTTTGCCAGAACTGGATGTGACCTCACCGCAATACCGTGACTTCCGTGCAGCAGATGTTCGTCATTCGCTGGCCAGCATCGAAAAAGCCAGTCAGTTATTAGGCTACAAACCAACGCACACGATTCGTCAAGGCATGGCCGAAGCGATGGACTGGTATGTGCAGGATTTAATGTCTCCCTTGAAACCCTAAATATGTCAAAAATAAAACTCGCTATCGTCGGACTGGGCTATGTTGGACTGCCACTTGCTGTGGAGTTTGGTAAAAAGCGCCCAGTCACAGGTTTCGATATCAATGTCAAGCGCATTACCGACTTACAAAAAGGCATAGACCATACGCTGGAGACATCTCACGAGGAACTGACGGATGCCAAACATCTGAGCTTTTCGACGAATACAGAAGACCTGCATGCCTGCAATGTGTTTATTGTGACTGTCCCAACACCGATTGATCAGCACAAGAGACCTGATCTGACGCCGCTGATCAAGGCCAGCGAAACCATTGGCAAAGTGCTCAAGCAGGGCGATATTGTGATTTACGAGTCAACGGTATACCCCGGCGCGACGGAGGAAGACTGCGTTCCCGTGCTGGAGAAGTTTTCTGGCCTCAAATTCAACCGTGATTTTTATGCGGGTTATAGCCCTGAGCGAATCAATCCGGGTGACAAAGAGCATCGGGTCACGACGATCAAAAAAGTAACGTCAGGATCAACTCCTGAGATCGCAGACATTGTGGACGCGCTGTACAACGAAATTATTGTGGCGGGTACACACAAGGCCAGCAGCATCAAGGTGGCAGAGGCGGCAAAAGTGATTGAAAACACGCAGCGAGACCTCAATATCGCCCTCATCAACGAACTTGCCATGATATTTAACAAGATGGATATTGATACTGAAGCAGTGCTGAAGGCTGCAGGTACCAAATGGAATTTCTTGCCCTTCAGGCCTGGGCTGGTTGGTGGACACTGTATCGGCGTCGATCCATACTATTTGACCCACAAGGCTCAGGCGCTGGGGTACCACCCTGAAATTATTCTGGCGGGTCGCCGCCTGAACGACAGCATGGGCAATTATGTTGTTGCGCAATTTGTCAAGGCGATGACCAAAAAGCGCATTCAGGTCGATGGCGCACGCATTCTTGTGATGGGTTTGACATTCAAGGAAAACTGCCCTGATTTGCGCAACACCCGGGTGGTGGATATCGTGGCAGAGTTACAAGAATACAACTGTGAGGTCGATGTGTACGACCCTTGGGTAACGGCTGAAGAGTCGGTGCATGAATACGGAATATCGCCAGTGCCGACTCTAAACCCGGCAACCTATGACGGCATTATTCTGGCTGTTGCACACAATGAGTTTCGCGCCATGGGGGCTGACGGTATTCGTGCGCTTGGCAAGTCAGTCCATGTTTTGTATGACCTGAAATATGTTTTGGCGGCTGAATCGGTTGACCTGCGCCTGTGATGCTGCCAGTGGTTACTGACGCCGCGCACCATTCATCTTCGATGAAAAATGGTCGTAAAAAGCTGCTTTTTCTAGTGACAGAAGACTGGTATTTTTGCTCGCACCGTTTGCCGCCTGCTCGAGCTGCGATGGCTGCTGGCTATGACGTCATTGTGGCAACGCGCGTAGGCAAATGCGGTGCCGATATCACTGCCGAAGGATTCAAGCTGATACCGATTCAATTGCAAAGGCGAAGCCGTAACCCATTTCGAGAGCTCGCGTCGATTGCACAAATCATCAAAATTTATTTGCGCGAACGCCCTGATGTGGTTCATCATGTCGCCATGAAGCCCGTTCTGTATGGCTCTTTCGCTGCATTCATTGTGCGTAACACAGCTGTGGTGAACGCGCTTGCCGGCATGGGGTTTTTATTCACTTCAGGTTCTCGCCAGGCGACCATTTTGCGAATGGTCGTGTCGCGTCTTTTTCGCTTCTTGTTCAATGCTGGCCGAAATCTTCTGATTTTGCAAAACCCGGACGATGTGGCCATGCTGGTGAATGGCGTTATTGTGAAGGCTGAACGGGTACGGCTGATCAAAGGATCTGGTGTCGATATTCAGCGCTTTGCTCCCACGCCTGAAGCACAATCAAAGCCTGTGATCATGTTGCCGTCTCGCATGCTCTGGGACAAAGGCGTCGGAGAATTTGTTGAGGCTGCTCGCATGTTGCGCGCCAGAGGGTTCGTCGCACGGTTTGTTTTAGTGGGCCATGGTGATGCTGATAACCCAGCCTCTATTTCTGAAATCCAGCTCAAAGCATGGCATGACAGTGAGGTCGTGGAGTACTGGGGGCACAGTGAAGATATGCCGGCAACATTGGCCAAGGCGCATGTTGTTTGCCTGCCTTCCTACCGCGAAGGTTTGCCTAAGGTTTTGCTTGAGGCGGCAGCGTGCGCACGGCCCCTGATCGCCACTGATGTGCCTGGTTGCCGGGAAATTGTTCGCCACGGTGAAAATGGTTTATTGGTGCCTTCACGTGATGTTCCTGGATTGGCCGAAGCCATGGCGTGCCTGTTGGGCAATGCCGAGTTGCGGCGTACCATGGGGCAAAAAGGTCGGGTGATAGTGGAGTCTGAATTTTCCGAGAAGTCAGTTGCCAGGCAAACACTTGCTGTTTATCACGAGCTTTGCCCGGCATAAGTCCTCACTTATTTGATTCCCCTATGAATTTTTCTCAAAAAAACATTTTGTTGTGGCTTATAGGCGCCGGCATCCTGCTCCCCGTTTTTTTTCAGCTCGACGGTGGTCTTTATCGTGGATTGGGTGCGCTGATTGATTCCCAGGGGAACGTAGCCAAACTGCCTTTCCCGGTTTCTATGCTTGCTTGCTTGTTTGCAGCTGGCTTGTTGATTGGTAATTTGAGCCGCGCCATGCCTGCCTTGGCGATGATCGCGGGCGTGCTCGTCGTCAGTCTTGTTTCTGTGTTGCTGGGATCAGACGGCGTCACACCGCATCAACGAAAACTTCTGATGACGGCTCAGGTAATGCTGCCTTTAGGGGGGCTGCTGCTTGGGGTCTTGATTCGTGACGGTAACACGGTCATAGCGCGTTCCTTTTTGGTGGTGCTTTCAATTGTGATTCCGATGCAGTTGGCCGCCACCTGGCTCCAGGGCGGTTTGATCCTGACTCACTATTTGTATGCTTTCAGTATCTATGCGCATCTTCAGTACGTGGCTTTGATTCTTGTCTGCGCCTATATTTTTTGCCATACAACGCTTTGGGACCAGCACAAAATCTGGCTGTCCATCGTTGGCTTGAGCGTCTCAATTTACGCAGTGTCCAGCCTTTCCTTTTTAACTATATTCGCATTTTTCGCATTCATGTTGGCATTTATAGTCTGCAAATTTTGGTCATATCGTTCAAGTCCCAAGCTGATTGCTGCTGCTTCAATTCTGATTGTTTTCGCTCTGCTGGGGAGTTACACCTACTTCAAGAGTATGGAAGGACAGAGATCCTCTGTCGAAGGTCTGCAGCCACTGTATTACGGAAAGTTCAAAGATCTCATGGAGGGAAAGGTTCCGGCAAATGTTTATGAGCGATTTGGCGACTGGGCCCTTTTTGGACGAGGCGTTGTTGAAAGCAGGCAAACCTTCCTGGTAGGGCACGCGCAACCCATGCCGCGCGAAATCAGATCAAGTCCACATAACTATTACATTGACATCGCCTATACGTTTGGCATGTTGGCCCTGCTCCCCATATTGGGTTTGATGGGCTATACCGCCTTTTTATGCTGGAAGCAGAGAAAGACGATTCCCGCCGAGACCTGGTGGTTGCTTGCAGTCGTGTTTTATCTGGTGGTCATCGACAGCAGCTTCAAAGTGACTCTGCGTCAACCCTATCCTGGAATTTTTACCTTTTTTCTCTGGGGTATTTTGTTGTCCAGATTGCGATTTCCTGGCTTGCCCATGCTCAAAACCTGAGCTGGCTACAGTTCAATGCAGAGGTTTTTTTCAGGTCAAAAAATGGGGGCGCTCATCAGTACAGCTGGTGTTTTTATGTCCGCTTTGCTTTGGCTGCTGGGTTTCAAGATTGTGGCCCTGTGGATGGGGCCTGAAGGCGTCGGGTTGTTTTCGCAACTCAGGCAAATGGCTCAGGCAGCAACCATTGGCGCTACTTTTGGCGGCACCAACTCGGTGGTTCAAGGCCTTGCGGAGCGCCAGGATGAGCTGGCACGCATAGAGTTTCGAGCCACTGCAAGCCGTCTGGTTGGGGTCGCAAACATAGTTGTGGTGTCGTCAATGATGGCTGCCGCTCCTTTGCTCACAGAATTTTTCTTGTCATCGGTGACCCCCGACCTTGTGGCGACAGTGCGCTGGCTTGCATTTGCCGTGCTGTTGAATGTGGGTGCTACTTATGCGTTTGCTGTGCTCAATGGCTATCGCTCTTATGCGTACCTGGCCATTGCGCAGATTGCTGGTCCTTTGGCACTCGTTTTGGCATTGCTCTGTGCCCGTTGGTGGGGCTTTCCACCATCACCGCAATATCTGGCGGGCTCTTTTGTACTTTGTTTCAGTGTGAGTTGTCTGATTGGGGCATGGGGCATGTCGCGTTTGTCCGGATTAAAGAAATCTGTAAACACTGGATATTTGTCAGCTGAACAGCGCCGTGCTTTCATCCGCTTCGCTTTGTCTAATCTGTTTGCAGCATTGACGGCAACCATTTCGTTGCTGATCATTCGAGCCTGGATGATCGACTTGAAAGGGTTGGCGTTTGCCGGTCTTTTTGATGCAGGTTGGACTTTGACATTTAACTACACCACGCTATTTTTGACAGCCTGCAGTGTGATGTATTTGCCGCTGCTAGCGGGGGCCCAAAATCCTGAAAGCCAAAAAGGCTACATGTTGAGAACAGCTTATCTGGTGCTCGGGATCAGTTTGCCCATTTGTCATGCGATGGTATTGTTCAGTCGGCCATTGATTCACATGCTTTACAGCCCGGAATTTGAAGCATCGGGTCAGGTCTTGACGGTGCTTGTCATTGCGGTGATTTTTCGTGGTGTTTCTTGGGTTTACGGCACGTTGATTCTCGCAACCCGAAACGCTCGTGTTTTGCTGGTCTCGGATGTTGCACTTAATTTGCTCCTTTTGGTGACGACGCGCTATGCTTTGCAAAATTTTGACTCGCTTGAAGCGTTGAGTTGGGCTTTTGTCGTGCCCAACTTTTTGTACCTTGTTTTTGTAGTGGAGTATGCAAAACGTAAAAATGGCCTGATGAGGCGTCGATTTATTTGGCCAATGGTTCTGGCCGGTGCTGTTCCGTTGCTGTATCTGGCTTGGGTTGAAGGTTCTTTTGTTGGGCAGCATGTGCTGTATCAACAAGGTTTTTTCATGTTTTGTGGACTGGCTGTTAGTGCTGCAGCGTTTGCTGCCTACAAGAAAGTTGTTTTGTGATGAATTTGCGATCTGATATTGAACACTTCAACCGTTTGTGTGGGCGTACCGGAAAGGTAAGCGCATTCCAGTTTGTCTTGGCTTGCATCAATCCGCGTATGCTGCCCGTGGTTTTCATTCGGTTTGCTGAATTTTTTTACGTCAAGCGTTTGGGTGTGTTGGCTAAATTGTGTTCAATTCTCAATGTCGTTGTTTTCGGTGTCGAGGTGTCGCCCAGGGTAAAAATCGAAGGTGGATTATTTTTGCCACACACAGTTGGCACCGTTATTGGTGCTGCCAGCATTGGCCGAAATTGCACCATCATGCAGGGTGTGACTTTGGGTGCGCTGGAAACTGACTTGGGCTTCACGCCAGCCACGCGACCAGTGATAGGAAACGATGTCGTGATCGGTTCGGGCGCCAAAGTTCTGGGGGGCATCACCGTTGGTGACCATGCCAGGATCGGTGCAAATGCTGTGGTGCTATGTGACGTTCCCGCGTATGCCGTGGCTGTCGGCGTACCTGCGAGAATACTGGCCAGACATCCTGATGGTCAACCTCATGCTGATTGATACCAATCCTGTTGCAATAAGCGCCTCTCTGGTTTTGTACAAACCAGACTTTGTAGCGGTTGAACGCACGTTACAGGCATTGGAGTGCGCCGCTCAAACGGCGAGTGAGTTTTATAAACTGCAGCTTCAATTGACGCTCGTCGATAATTCCAGCGATCAAAACTTTGACAACTCGGTCAGTGACTGGCTTGAGAATTTTCGTGCTCGTGTGCCGAGCTGGTCTTTGCAACTCATCCTGTCCAAGGAAAATCTAGGGTACGGCCGTGGTAACAATCTGGTGATTGCCAACGCCCGTTCTACTTACCATGTGGTGATCAACCCGGATCTGTTCGTTGAAGAGAACGCCTTGCTGGAGGCCATTCGCTACATGGCGCAAAACCCCGATGTAGGTTTGTTGACACCTGCCGTTTTTGGGGAGCAGGGGGAAAGACATTACATGTGCAAGCGAAACCCGACGTTGCTCACCATGTATTTGCGCAGTTTTTCGCCACTTTGGCTCCAGTCTGTCCTGAAGTCGATTGTGGATAGCTTTGAAATGCGCGACTGCGACTACGAAAAATCAATTCATCCGATTGAGTATCCGACAGGCTGTTTCATGTTCTTTCGAACCGGGCCGTTGCAGGCGATTGGCGGATTCGACCCGGACTTTTTTCTGCATTACGAAGACGCTGACATAGGCCGAAGGATGCTCCAAATTGCGCGTGTAGTCTACGTACCTCAGGTTCGCGTGGTGCATCAATGGGCTCGCGATACCCATCGCTCTTTGAAAGCTAAGCTCATCACGGTCAGGTCGGGCTTGCTTTACTGGCGCAAGTGGGGCGGCATATTTGCCAGCCGCTCTTCGGTTGGGCTACCTGATGTAACGCATGCTACAGCTGCCTGTGGCACACAGTTTGCTGCTAACCCGAACCGGCGCATTCTGGTAACAGGGGCGGCTGGCTTTATAGGGCAGGCAGTGTGTTCTGACCTTTCCGCCCGAGGCTATCAAGTGATTGGCGCGCTCCGCCAACAGCTTGACGCCTGCGCTTCAAATGTTGCGCAGTATGCGGAGATGGGAGATATGCACGAAGCCACCAATTGGTCTGATGCCTTGGTGGGGGTGGATTCGGTTGTGCATCTGGCTGCTCGGGTACATCTCATGAACGATAGTGCTCAAGACCCTTTGGCCGAATATCGACGCGTTAACGTGGACATGACGATGAACCTGGCGCGGCAGTCTGCAACTGCCGGTGCGAGGCGTTTTGTTTTTATCAGCTCAGTCAAAGTAAACGGAGAATATACGCCTTTTGGTCAGCCTTTTACAGCCGATGACACGCCGCATCCAACAGACCCGTATGGTGTGTCCAAGTTTGAGGCTGAACAAATGCTCTCACAGCTGGCGCTGGAAACTGGTATGGAGGTGGTCATTATTCGACCTGTGCTGGTTTATGGGCCGGGCGTAAAAGCAAACTTCTTGAACATGATGCACTGGCTACAAAAAGGAATTCCATTGCCACTTGAAGCGCTTGAAAATCAGCGGAGCTTGTTGGCTATCGACAATTTGGTGGATCTCATTGCTACCTGCCTGCACCATCCTGCCGCTGCCAATCAAATCTTCTTGGCCAGCGACGGCTCGGATATATCTATCCCTGATTTGCTGCGACGTACAGGCATTGCACTCGGAAAATCTGTCCGGTTTATTCCAGTGCCTGTCATGGCTCTCAGAGGTGGGGCAAGGCTGGTCGGGAAAACGGCAGTCGTACAGCGCTTGTGTGATTCGCTGCAGGTTGACATCTCAAAAACACGGCGTGTGCTGGGCTGGACGCCGCCAGTCAAGGTGGACGATGCACTGTTAAAAACCGCACAACACTTTCGGCGGGCCAGCAATTGACGGGCGTTGCTACAGACTTGTCTGTCTTTCTGACCGGACGAACCAGCGCCGTCGGCCAACCACTGATCAGTTTATTACTGGCTCAAGGTTTTCATGTCCATGCGTTGGGTCGAAAGCAGATAGGCGAAGCGGATCAACAGACTAACCTGCATTGGTTACCGTTCGACATGGCTGAACCACTTCAAACCATGCCTGATGTCACAGCACGCACGCTGATTCACACCGCCAGCTTGTGGCTTCTTCCCGGTTGGCTGGAAAAATTCCACGCTCGTGGCGTTCGACGCGTATGTGCCTTTAGCTCGACCAGCCGATTCACCAAAAAACAGTCTGCAAGCGCATATGAGCTGGACGTGGTCACAAAACTGATCGCTGCGGAAGAACATGTGGCTTCGGCCTGTGAGCGTCTTGGCATGGCATGGACGATTTTTCGCCCTACGCTGATATATGGGGGCAGCGCCAGTGACCGCAATGTCGCCGATATTGCGCGACTCATTCACAGGTTCGGCTTTTTCCCTTTGTTTGGAACCGGCGCAGGCCGGAGGCAGCCAGTCAAGTCTGACGACTTGGCTAAAGCTTGCTTGCAAAGTTTGGCTGTGTCCGCCAGCTACAACAAGGCTTACAACCTGAGCGGCGGCGAAACCCTGACATACAAGGAGATGGTGCGGCGCATCTTTGAAACCCTGCAGCGGCAACCCCGGTTTGTTCGCATCCCGCTGGTGGCGTTCAGATTGGCCGTGATGACGGCACGCTTGCACCCACGTTTTGCCCACTTGACGCCGGACATGGCGTTGCGCATGCAGACAGATCTGGTTTTTGATCACAGCGATGCCACGCGCGACTTCGGTTACAGGCCTGGCATGTTTGATCCGTCATACCTGAACGCCATTGGCTAAGACGTTGCAGATGTCAGACTATTGCACAATTACCAGATTTTTTAATTTTCGGATCTCAGCCATGAATGATTCAAAACCATGACCGACCCAGACCTCTCACATATCTCCCCTCGCGACAAAGCCGAAATCCTGGCGCAGGCCTTGCCTTACATCCGCAAGTTTCATGGCAAAACGCTGGTCATCAAATATGGCGGCAACGCCATGACGGATCCTGCGTTGCAGGCTGACTTTGCTGAGGATGTGGTGCTTTTAAAGCTGGTTGGCATGAACCCGGTGGTGGTGCATGGCGGTGGGCCGCAGATTGAAACGGCTTTGAATCGCCTTGGAAAAAAGGGCGAATTTATCCAGGGCATGCGGGTCACGGACGATGAGACGATGGAAGTGGTGGAGTGGGTGTTGGCCGGTCAAGTCCAGCAGGACATCGTGGGACTGATTAATCAGGCCGGCGGCAAAGCAGTCGGTTTGACGGGACGTGATGGCGGCTTGATCCGTGCCAAAAAGCTCAGCATGCCAGACAGCAAAGACCCCAGCAAAGAGCACGACGTGGGCTTTGTGGGCGACATCGTCAGCATCGACCCGAGCGTTGTCAAAGCCTTGCAGGACGATGCTTTTATTCCGGTCATCAGCCCGATTGGTTTTGGTGAAAGCAACGAAAGTTACAACATCAATGCAGATGTGGTGGCGGGCAAGCTGGCCACGGTGCTGAAAGCTGAAAAGCTGCTGCTGCTGACCAATATTCCTGGTGTGCTGAACAAAGATGGCAAGCTGTTGACGGATCTGACGGCGCGTGAGATTGACGAGCTGTTTGCTGACGGCACGATTTCTGGCGGCATGCTGCCCAAAATTGCGGGTGCGCTGGACGCTGCCAAAAGCGGTGTCAATTCAGTCCATATCATTGACGGGCGGGTGCCGCATGCGCTGCTGCTCGAGATTTTGAGCGAACAAGCGTTTGGCACCATGATCCGATCACATTGATGACCCCCCGAAGCGCCTCTGGCGCCTCCCCCTAAGGGGGCGCCACCTGCGGCCCGGCAAAGCCGGTTCCGCGCTGGCACTTGTAGGCACAACATAACTTCGCAGAGACCTGACGTGAGACTTTTACTTGTTGAAGACGACGTGATGGTTGCCAGTGGCATCAAGCTGGGGCTGTGTGACGCGGGTTATGCCGTCGACTGGGTGGGCAGCGCCGAGCGCGCTGAAGAAGTTTTGCAAACTGAAACATTCGACGCTGCCATCATCGATATTGGCTTGCCCAAAATGGACGGCCTGGACCTGACGCGAAGCATCAGGAAAAGCGGCATGAGTATGCCGGTGCTGATATTGACTGCCCGGGACGCCCTGCAAGACCGGGTTCAGGGGCTTGATTTGGGTGCTGACGACTACATGGTCAAACCCTTTGAGCTGCCAGAAATGCTGGCGCGTTTGCGTGCTTTGCTGCGCCGCTCTCAGGCGGCGACCAGTGCCACCTTGAGCTTTGGTGCCTTGGAGCTGGACTCCGCCAACCGCCAGGCGCGTGCCAACGGCCAGCTCATTGAGCTTGGCCCGCGTGAATGGACTGTCATGGAGTATCTGCTCATCAACGCGCCCAAACCAGCCAGCAAAGACAAGCTGCTGCAAGCCTTGACCGGCTGGGACAAAGAAATCACCACCAACGCGATTGAGGTGTACATCTCGCGTTTGCGCAGCAAGCTGGAGCCGCATGGCATTTGCGTTCGCTCCATTCGCGGGTTTGGCTATCGGCTGGAGATTGCCGGAGCAGCCGCCAGCAACGGGGCTGAATGATCCCGGCAGCCATGCGGTCGGGCTTGCAGCGCCGGCTCTTGTTGCTGTTGCTGTTGCCGCTCGGCTTGTTTGCGGTGATCAATGTGTATTTTGACTACCAGACAGCTGGCAACGTGGCCTTGCAAAAAGACCAGCAACTTGTCCGCCTGATCCCTTTGCTGGCAGACTCCGTGCTGGCTGTCGATTCAAAAGAAGACACCGCCTTGATCTTGCTGCTGGCCCCTGAAATTGAAGACTTCATCAGGGACAAAAAACGTTCTGCCGGATTTCGTATTTCAGATTCAGCCGGCGGTTTTTTGGCAGGCGAGGCGTGGATTGACAGTGTGCTGCCCGCCACCCGCGAGCCAGAGTTTCACAGCATTGAGGACAACGGCATCACTTTTCGCATCGCTGCACAACGGGCAGAGACCGCCGCTGGCGAGCTGATTGTGCAACTGGCCGATGGCTCGGACGCGCGCCAGCAGTGGCTGAGCTCGATCTGGCTCAAGGTGTTGCTACCCAATCTGGTGCTGGTGCTGGCGGCAGGTTTTGCCGTGAACTGGGCTGTGACGCGTGCGCTCAGGCCCCTGAATGAGCTGACAGATGCTGTGGAGCGGCGCAGCCCGCGCGACCTGAATGCCATCGATCCGCTCAGCACCCCCGCCGAGGTGCAACCGCTGGTGGCTGCACTGAACCGGCTGTTTGGCCTGGTCAATGCGCAGGCTGAAGGGCAGCGCCGTTTTGTCGCCGATGCAGCGCACCAGTTGCGCACGCCGCTGGCAGGCTTGCAGGCTCAGGTTGAGGCCTGGGCGCAAGCTGCCAGGGTGTCAAAAGGCAAGGGTGGTGAAGGTGCCATCACGCTGGCCGCAGACAAAATCATCAAGCTGCGCAACGCCACCCGCCGCACGTCTCAGTTGGCCAACCAGCTGCTGGCTTTGTCACGGGCCGATGCCCTGAATGTGGCTGCCCAGCCCATGCAGCGGGTTGACTTGAAAGACTTGTGCGAGTCAATCCTGGCGCTGCACCTGGATGCCGCGACCCTTAAAGGCATTGACCTGGGTCTGGAAGCCGAGCCCGCACAGGCGTTGGGCCACGAATGGCTGCTACGCGAACTGCTGGGTAACCTGGTTGATAACGCCGTCAAGTACACACCCGCTGGCGGTACGGTCACGATACGTTGCGGCCTGCTGCCAGACCCTTTGGGTAGCGCATTTCTGGAGGTGATAGACGATGGTCCCGGCATTGCGCCAGAAGAACGCGCCAAAGCCTTGGAGCGGTTTTACCGGGTGCTGGGCACGGCGGGCGAGGGCAATGGCCTGGGCCTGGCCATCGCTGATGAAATCGCCAGAGTCCATAAAACCCAACTGGTGCTGGGTGATGCACACGACGGCGCGGCAACTGCGCGCGGTCTGCGTGTGCGCCTGACGCTCCAGCAGGAAAACCCGCACGGCATGGCCTGAAAAGCGTCACAGCCCTGTGAGAGAATCATTTGTACACGTTCCTAGCTGTTTGACACATCCTTCATTTCTCAATCCAACATGTCTGATTTAGCGCTTGATGCTGATACCTCCCCGCAAGGCTCAACGGCTGTCGATGCAGCAGCCCGCAAGCGCCCCAAGCCAGGCGAGCGCCGGGTGCAAATTTTGCAGGCGCTGGCGAGCATGCTGGAGCAGCCCGGTGCCGAGCGCATCACCACATCAGCCCTAGCCGCCAGGCTTGACGTCAGTGAGGCCGCACTTTACCGCCACTTTGCCAGCAAGGCGCAAATGTTTGAGGGGCTGATTGAGTTCATTGAGCAAAGCGTTTTTACCCTCGTCAACCAGATTGCAGAACGCGAGCCAGACCCTGCCTTGCGCAGCCGCCGCCTGGTGACCATGGTGCTGCAATTTGCTGAAAAAAATCCTGGCATGACCCGTGTGATGGTGGGTGACGCCCTGGTGTTTGAAAATGACCGCCTGCAAGAACGCATGAACCAGTTTTTTGACAAGCTGGAATCCAGCCTGAAGCAAAGCCTGCGCGATGCCAGTGCCGCCAGCGGGGCGGCCACCCCCACGGTGGATGCGCAGGTCAGGGCGTCAGTTGCCACCGCCTTCATGGTCGGCCGTTTGCAGCGTTTTGCCCGCTCGGGCTTCAAACGGCTGCCGTCAGAGCACCTGGATGCCAGTCTGGCAACGATTCTGGCTTGATGGCAGGCTGGTAGAAGTTGTAGCTTGCTATTATTTTGGGAGCTGCTTGCGCCCGTATTCATTGGGGCAAAGGTTAATTTGATACATAAAAACGGCTCAAAAAAAGCCTAAATGAGACAAATTCATGCAGTTTCACTTGAGGGACTTGCAGAATTAAAAATCAGCAAACACCCAAACTCGCTTAGCGCTTAAATTTTAAGCACTTTTAGCTTGGCTTGGCACTGGCTCAGGGTTAGCGCATCAATTCCCCCTCGC
>JBILXX010000105.1:0-11582 GCA_044378095.1 Polaromonas sp. | reverse complement strand
CAAATTCGACTACTACCCTGCGATTGTTCATTTTGCTATCCCTCTAAACTGAAGTAATCAGCTTTGGAGTGGATGTTCATATAAAAGTTCAATACATATGCAACACTACACTAGACCTGCTGCAAGGCTACAACATCAACAAAGAAGCCGACACACTGCAACGCTTTCCCCAAGATGACAGAGCGCCTGGGCATTGTTTACACCCCGGTAGAGGTGGTGGACTTTATTTTGCACAGCGTAGCGGGCGTGCTGCAAAAAGAATTTGGCCAAACCCTGGGCAGCAAGGGCGTGCACATTATTGACCCCTTCACCGGCACCGGCACCTTCATTACCCGCTTGTTGCAAAGCGGCTTGATCAAGCCAGAAGAATTGCCGCACAAATACAAGCACGAAATCCACGCCAACGAGCTGGTGCTGCTGGCCTACTACATTGCCGCCATCAACATCGAAGCCGCTTACCACGACCAAGTGGGCGGCAAATACATGCCCTTCGAGGGCATTTGCCTCACCGACACCTTCCAAATGTATGAGAAGGAAGACCTGGTGGATGCCCTGCTGGTAGACAACAGCGCACGCCGCCGCAGGCAGAAAAAGCTGGACATTCGCGTCATTGTGGGCAACCCGCCGTATTCCATTGGACAAGGCAGCCAGAACGACAACAACATGAATGTGGCCTATCCGCATCTTGATCGTCGCATAGAACAAACTTATTCCGCTCAGAGCAACGCAACCCTGTCCAAAGGCTTGTACGACAGCTATATCCGCGCCATACGCTGGGCCAGCGACCGCATTGGCACCAGTGGCGTGGTGGGCTTTGTCACCAATGCAGGGTGGCTAGACGCCAGTACCGCCGACGGCCTGCGCAAATGTCTGGCGCAAGAGTTCAGCAGCGTTTACGTGTTTCACCTGCGGGGCAACCAACGCACCCAAGGCGAACTGTCCCGCAAAGAAGGCGGCAAGATTTTTGGCAGCGGCAGCCGCGCCCCCATCGCCATCTCGGTGCTGGTCAAAAACCCCCAGGCCGCAACCCACGGCCAGATTTATTTTCACGACATTGGCGACTATCTCACCCGCGAAGAAAAGCTAGCCAAGGTGCAAGCGCTGGTCAGTTTGGAAGGCATCACCCAAGCCCAAGCCTGGCAAACCATCACCCCTGATGAGCATGGCGACTGGCTGCGCCAGCGCGATGATGGTTTTGCGCAATTCATGGTCCTGGGGCACAAGGAAAAGACCCAAGAGCCCAAGATATTTGAGAGCTACTCGCAAGGTGTTGTCACATCTAGGGACGCATGGGCATACAACTTCGAGAAAAGCCAGTTGCAAATGAACATGGGCCGCATGATCGCGTTTTTCAACGCCGAATCCGCTCGGTTTACCGCAGCGCACAGCGGCCAGACCACAAAAGCCAAGGCTGAGTTGGTAGACGGTTTTATCAATGCCGATGCCACAAAAATCAGTTGGTCACGCGCCCTGAAAGGTGACTTGGCTAAAGGGCGACAGTTTGAATTTGAACCCTCTTCAGTGGTTCAAGGTCTGTACCGCCCATTCACCAAAGAGTGGATGTATTTCAACCGTCGCTTCAATGAGATGGTTCTCCAAATGCCTCGCATATTTCCAAGTGCAAATGAAAAGAACGTTGCGATTTGCACATCGGGAACTGGCGCACGCGATTTTTCTGTTTTAGTCATTGATTCATTGCCGTCGTACGACAACATCGAAAAGGGGCAATGTTTCCCCCTGTACCTCTACGACACCGCAGAAGAAGAGGCAGAGGGCAGCAATGCAGAACTGTTTGAGGCCCAGGCCAGTGCGCCCACGCGCCAGCGCCGCGACGCCATCACCGCCGAGGGCTTGCAGCACTTCCAAAGCGCCTACCCCGGTGAAGCCATCGGCAAAGAAGACATTTTTTACTACGTCTATGGCCTGCTGCATTCGCCCGACTACCGCGAGCGCTATTCCGACAACCTGAGCAAAGAACTGCCGCGCATCCCCTGCGTGAAAACCGCCGTCGATTTTTGGGCATTTAGCAAGGCAGGCCGCCAGCTGGCCGAGCTGCACCTGAACTATGAAACGGTTGCGCCTTATGCGGCCAAGGTGGAAGGGGATGCGCCTAATTTGCCCGCAGCCGCCTACCGCGTGGAAAAAATGAAGCACGGCAAAGGCGACGGCAAAGCAAGCGGCAAGGACAAAGACCTGACCGTGATTCACTACAACGCACGCATCACCGTGCGCGGTGTGCCGCTAGAGGCTTACGACTACATCGTGAATGGCAAAAGCGCCATTGCTTGGGTGATGGAGCGCCAAGCCATGAAAACCGACAAAGACAGCGGCATCACCAACGACGCCAACGACTGGGCCACCGAGACCATGGGCAACCCCCGCTACCCGCTGGAGTTGCTGCTGCGCGTTATCACCGTGAGCCTGGAGACCTTGAAGATTGTGCAAGCGCTGCCGCAACTCGATATTGCTGACGGCGGCAAGCAGTAGCCGGGGGGCGGTGTCATGGGTGCATCAGGCTAAGCGGCATGACGGGTCTTTCTGAATCGTGTGATTACTTCTCCGCAAAAGCCCGCTCAATCACAAAGTCGCCTGGCTTTGATGTTGTGCCTTCCTTGAAGCCTTTTTCTTCCAGCATGGCTTTGAGGTCTTTGAGCATGTCGGGGCTGCCGCAAATCATCACGCGGTCGTTGGCCACGTCCAGCGCAGGCAGCTTGAGGTCGTCAAACATCTTGCCGCTGGCCATCAAATCGGTGAGGCGGCCCATGGTGCGGTAGGACTCGCGCGTGACGGTGGGGTAGTACAGCAGTTGCTTGCCGATCATTTCGCCCAAAAACTCGTGCTCCGGTAACTGCTCGGTGATCAGGTCGTGGTAGGCCAGCTCTGCCTTTTCACGCACACCGTGAACGAGCACGACCTGCTCGAATGCCTCATAGGTTTCAGGGTCGCGGATGATGCTCATGAACGGTGCCAGCCCGGTGCCGGTGGACAGCAGATACAGGCGCTTGCCCGGCAGCAAATAGTCGATCAGCAGGGTGCCGGTGGGCTTTTTGCCGACGATGACGGTGTCGCCAACCTTGATGTGCTGCAGCCGTGACGTTAACGGGCCGTCGGGCACCTTGATGCTTAAAAACTCCAGATGGTCTTCATGGTTGGCGCTGACGATGCTGTAGGCGCGCAGCAGCGGCTTGTCGTTGACGCGCAAGCCAATCATGGTGAAGTGGCCATTGCTGAAACGCATGGACTCGTCGCGTGTGGTGGTGAAGGTAAACAATTTGTCGGTCCAGTGGTGGACGGACAGCACACGTTCTTCGTTGAAAGCGCTCATGGGGATGGGAATGATCAGAAGGGAAAACCCTAGATTTTAACGTCCCGCCTCTTTCATGCCGCGAAGTGGTCAAACGAGGTGAATTGCGCCGTGACTGGCTTGCCAGAACCGTCAATGAGCCGCAAACCAGGCGCTGCTTGAATCACGCCGATTCGCGTCACTGGCGTTTGACTGCTGGTTGCGGCCGCTAAAACGGCTTGGCGTGCTGAAGGCGGCGCGGTAAAGGCTAATTCGTAGTCATCACCGCCGGAAAACACTGTTTTGAGCTGTTTTAGGGTATCAAATTGGCCTTTAGACCAATCAATACGGGCGCAAGCAGCTACTAAATTAATAGTGATTTCGGTATTCACTTGTGCTCCCACGCCTGAGGATTTCAGGATGTGGGCCAGGTCGCCCACCAGCCCGTCGCTGATGTCAATCGCTGACGAGGCGATGCCGCGCAGGGCCGTGCCCAGTGCCACGCGGGGTGAGGGTTGTTCCAGCCGCAGACGCGCTTGGGCCAGGATTTCAGGCGGCAGTTCAATCTTGCCTTGCAATGCCTCCAGCGCCAGACGCGCATCACCCAGCGTGCCGCTGACGTAGATGTCGTCGCCGACCTGCGCGCCTGAGCGCAGCAGCGCCTGGTCGCGAGGCACTTCACCAAACACGGTGATGCAGATGTTGAGCGGGCCTTGCGTGGTGTCGCCGCCTATTAGCGCGCAGCCGTGTGCGTCAGCCAATGCGAACAGTCCACTTGAAAATTGTTGCAGCCAGGCTTCGTCAATCGAAGGCAGCGCCAGCGCCAAAGTAAAAGCCACCGGCTTTGCGCCGCATGCTGCCAGATCACTCAGGTTGACTGCCAATGCTTTGTGGCCCAGCGCGTAGGGGCTCACGTCATGAAAGAAGTGTCGGCCAACGACCAGCATGTCGCTGGAGACGGCCAGCTGCATGCCGGGTGTTGGGGTGATCAGGGCGCAGTCGTCGCCAACGCCCACATCAACAAGTCCAGCCGCTTGCTGTGGCTGGCGGGTGAAGTAGCGGGCGATCACATCGAACTCGGTCATACCTCAAGGATACCTCCCTCAGTTCTGGTCACCCCTGCCCGTAAGCTGCATCCCCCCTGAAGCGTTGCGCCGCCTGCCGCACGACTTCAGCCAGCAGCGACTGCTCGGCCTGCTTTTCACGCAGCCAGCGCGCGTCGTTCTGCCCGCGCTCCACACCGTTGTGCAGCATGCTGATGAACGATGCTGCGCCCAGCCGCTGGGCATGCACCTCAATTTGCCTGAAGGTCAGCCAGATGTGTTCGCGCAGCGGCATGTGCTTGCCTGTAGCCGGGTCCACATACACCGCGTCCAGCCCGAAGCGGCAGGCCTGAAAGCGGTTGTAGGTGTAGACCAGGTAGTCGTCTTCTTGCGGCATGAAGGGCTGGTCATGCATGAACCAGCCGGCAAGAGCCTGCACAAAGCCTGACAGTGCCGCGGCGCGTGTCACCGTCAACGGCGTGTCAAACACGCGGATCTCAATCGTGCCAAATTCCGGCTTGGGCCGGATGTCCCAGTAAAAATCCTTCATGCTTTTAACCACGCCGGTGCGGGTCATTTTGTTGAAGTAGGTCGTGAAGTCGTCCCACGTCAACACAAACGGCGCGCGGCCAGACATGGGAAAGGCAAAAAATGAATTGAGCCGCGCCGAGTCAAACGCCGTGTCTTGCCCCTGCACATACGGGCTGGACGCCGACAGCGCAATAAAGTGCGGGATGTAGCGCGACATGCGGTGCAGCGTGAGCAGCGCGGTGTCAGCGTCCGGGCAGCCCACATGCACATGCTGGCCAAAAATGGTGAACTGCTTGGACAGGTAGCCGTACAGTTCAGACAATTCCCTGAAGCGTGGCTTGTCGTAAATGCGCCGCTCATGCCAGGCCTGATAAGGGTGCGTGCCACCGCCGACGACCGCTATGTTCAGTTTGTCAGCAGACTTGACCAGCGCATCGCGGATTTGCGATAGTTGCCCCAGCACCTCTGACGATGACTGGCAAACGCCGGTGGATATTTCAATCATGCTCGACGTCATCTCTGGCACCACCGCGCCAGGCAGCGGTATTTTCTTCATCAGGCGCAGCATGTCCTCGGCATACGGTGCCAGGTCGTAGTCATGGGTGTTGACGAGTTGCAGCTCCAGCTCAACGCCCAATGACAACGCATCCGATTTTTGAAAGGCTTCAAGACTCATGCACGGGCCCCCTGGATGGTTGGCGAATTTGCAGTTTGGGTGGGCGTGAGCTTTCACCCGCCCGTGTGATGGCCACCGTGGCCAGCACCGCGCCCAGCACCTCCATCAGCAAAATAACCGGCAGCGCAATGCCTGCAATCTGCTTGCCCAATACGGGAGCCGCCACCATAAACGTCGACACCAAAAGCAGCGCGACCGACGACATGGGCGACATGGCGCAGCCCACCCACAGCGCTTGTTGCCAGCTGGCACCACTGCCCACATTGCCCAGCGCCACGCCCACAATTTTTGCCAACACCCGCACACCTGCCAATACGCCCACCAGCGCTGCCACCGGGCCGCCCCAGTCGGCTTGCGCGGCCACCACCGACACCAGCACAAACATCAACATCGTCAACATGCTGGACGCTGTTCCCATTTGCCGGGGCCAAGACCACGGGCGGGGCTCCAGTTGTTTGAGCAGCATGCCGCCCAGCAGCGCGGCCAACGCCGCCGAGCCGCCAAAATGCGCCGCCAGCGCCGCACCCGCCGCAATCACGGCCAGCAGCAAGATGGCGGTGTTTTCACTGGTGGGGCTCATCACCCGCAGCGCCATGCGCAGCACCAGCGCCAGCACCGCAGCCACCACCACCGACAGGCCCAGCACCACCAGCACCGGGTACAAACTGCCGGCTAAATTGCCGGCCAGGGTGATCGGCCCTAACACCTTGTCGCCCTTGGCCATCAGACCCGCGCTGGCACTGCACAGGGTCAGCGCGTACAAAGTGCTCAGGGTTGACAGCACCATGGCGCGTTCGCTCACCGGGCCCGAAGCCCGGGTGTCAATCAACACCCTTGACAGCACCGCAGGCGACGCTGCCATCGCCAGCATGGCCAGGGGTTGCGCCACGGCATCACGCACGCCCATGTATTGCATGGCGTAGTAGACAGTGAACAGCGTCAAACCTGACTCCAGCAGGCTTTGCACCAGCACCATCGGGTTGTGTCTGAACCAGCGCAGCGGTATGCGGCCACCGGCCTCAAACAGCACCACCGCCACGCCAAGTTCCAATAGAAAAAGCCCAATGCCCTGCAACGGCCACACCGCGCCGGTAAAGCCGGCAAAACCCGCCAGTGCACCCACCACTGAATAGCCGATGACTTTAGGCAGGCCGCTGTAGCGCTGCACCAGATGACCTGCCGCTGCAGCCAGCGCCAGCAGCACAGACCATTGCACTGTGGCCAGGCCGGCTGAGGGCTTGATCCATTCAGCCCAGATGTTTAAAAAATCTTGAATCAAAAACGCCCCTCACAGTTTTTTTAGAGGGTACTTTTGATATTCGTTATTGCATGTAGGAGAACAGCGTGTAAAGCGTAACGGTCTGCAAAAAACTTAAAAAAGCGTCAGAGACCAGGCACAAAAAAGCTGCCCGGCTGACTGCGCCAGCGCGCCCAGATCGCGCGGCTGATGCGTGCACGGTCAACACCGCTGACGTTGTGCGCTTGCAAGGCCAGGCGAAACGCGCAGTAAAAGCTGACCGATAAATTCAGCGCACCAATCAGCGGAATGGCAGCGATGCACCACCAGATCAGCGGTTGCCGGAAAGCCTCCAGACCCAGTGCTGCGCCTGCTGCGGCCAATTGCCCGGCTGACAAGGTGACGTGGCGCGCCTCCAGCTCAAAGCCAAAAAACCCGGTGAAGGCGGGAATCAAACCCAGCATGAAGCCGAGCGAAATGTTCGATGCAAAGCCCGACACATTGGCCCGCATGAAGCTTGACCAGCGCGCGGCGCGCTGCGTGCCCAATGCGTTGGTAAAGCGCGGGTTGTGGGCAATGGCTGAGTCAAGGCGGTGCAGCACAAACCAGTTTTCAAACCAGCCGGCCACCATGCTGGACGCAAAAAGAATCAACCCGGTAAATGCCGCCCAGAGCAAGGTGGGCCCCAGCAGGCTCAAGGTGCCCAGCACATACAGGGCCTGCGGCTGGCTGATCATGGGCTGGCCTGACAGCAGCAATATCAGCACATTGACCAGCAACACCGCAGGCACGACCATGAACACATTGCCCAGCACCGCCGCTACTTGCGAGCGCACCAGGTGCGTGACCTCATCTACAAAATCTTCAATCGCATGGCCAGAGTCAATGTCTCTGAGCTTGGCGGCCATGGCCGGTGCTGTCATGGCCGGTTGCTTGGTCGCCAGTGTCAGGTGCAGCAGTTGAATCAATATAAAACTGGCGGCATACACAAAGCCTGACGCAAAACCATTCCAGAAAGCCGACAAACCCATCGCCACCACGGCAAACTTCAGCCCCGTGGTCAGCGCTGTCACCGCGCCGCCACCCATTGCCTTGCCCAGCATCTGTTTGTATTCAGCCCGGTCGCGGGTGATGTAGTGCTCGCCGGTTTCAGCGCTGCGCTCAGCCATCTTGGCCGACAGCAAGGTGGAGTTGACACGAATCAACGCGCCAATGCTTTTGCTGTCCTGGCCAATCGCAGCGCGCCGCGCCAGCAACCTGATGGCAGCCGCAGCGGTGTTGCTGGCTGTGAGCGTGTCCAGCAATTCGCGCACCCGCACAATGCGTTCACGCAACTGGCGCAACATGAACACCATGCCCACCGATATGCCGTTGTCATTCAAATGCGAGTACACGCCATTGACGGCCTGGCGGCAAGTCTCCAGCCGGGCGCGCAGCTTGGCAATCGCCGCTTTCAGTGCGTCATCGCCCTGCGCGGGGTCAAAAAAGATCTGCCGCAGGTCCGCCAGGTCACTGGACAGTGGGTGAAAAGCCCGGTCGTCGTCGTTGGCCCGGTCCATGCGCAGCCGCAGCTCGGGCGCAAAGCCTGTGGCACGTATTTGCGCGGTGCAATACGTCAGCGCATCCATCAGGTGGTGCTGCCAGATCAGTGTGTCAGTTTGCGCGTTGTCCGTCAGCAGCGTCGTTAACTGCGCTATCTGTGCATCAGGCAGCGCGGCTAGCCATTGCGCATCAAAACGAGTGGGTGCCACCAGCGCAAACAGCTCGGCGGCGTCGATGGTTTCGGGTGTGCCCGGCAGTATTTTGCGGCGCAGGCGATTCGTCAGCTCGCTCACAAATGCCGTGCGTGGCGCAAAACCAAAGTCCGCCAGCAGGGTGGTGACGTCCACCGTTTGCAGCAAAACTTGCCACCAGGCTTTCAGGCGCTGCGCCAGCGCAGGTTGCGCATGCACCGCGTCCATAAAAGTCTGCAGGCGCGCCAGCGTGCCATCAACAGCGCTCTCATCACCGCGCAGCCACTCAAACAATTCAATCAGCCAGACATGGCGCGCGGCCAGGTCGGCTTGGGGGTCCAGCGCTAAAAGCAGTGTGCGCAGGTCCTTCATTTAATGGAGCGTGCGGCCCGTTGGCGCATTACTGCCCGTACCGTCGCTGGCCTCCAGAACAAGCATCGGTATCAAAGCCTCAAAACGCTCGCCGTCTTCAGCCACACAAAAGTAGGTACCGTGCATCGCACCGGTAGGTGTACGCAGGCGTGAACCGCTGCTGTACTGAAACGATTCACCGGGCTTGAGCAGCGGCTGGTGGCCCACCACGCCCAGGCCCTTGACTTCTTCCACATGGCCATTGGCGTCCACAATTTCCCAGTGGCGCGAGATCAGTTGCGCGGTCACTTGACCGGTGTTGGTGATGGTCACGGTGTAGGCGAAGCCGTAAATGCTGTCGTCAGGGGACGATTGCTGCGGGATGTATTGCGGCACAACGGCGCAACTGAATTGGTATTTGGGTGCTGGCATGGTGTGTAAAAAAATCTAAAAGCCATATTAACCGCCCGCAGAGTCAGGCAATAATTCAAGCAGTATTCATGCTGCGACAATCGGCTTATGCCCCAAACCAACCGCACCTATCGCATCGCCCCGTCCATTTTGTCCGCCGACTTTGCCCGCCTGGGCGACGAGGTCAAAGCCGTCATTACGGCAGGCGCCGACTGGATCCACTTTGACGTGATGGACAACCATTACGTGCCCAATCTCACGTTTGGCCCCATGATTTGCCAGGCGCTCAAGCCGCATTGCAAAACGGCTGCCGGCGTGGCTGTACCGATTGACGTGCATCTGATGGTGCAACCCGTTGACGCACTGGCAGCCGCCTTTGCCGACGCAGGCGCAGACCTCATCAGCTTTCACCCCGACGCATCGGGCCACGTCCATCGCAGCATTCAGGCCATCAAGGCCAAAGGCTGCAAGGCCGGCTTGGTGTTTAACCCCGCAGAGACGCTGGACGTGCTGGACTGGGTGATTGACGACATTGACCTGATTCTCATCATGAGCGTGAACCCCGGCTTTGGCGGCCAGTCCTTCATCGACAGCGCACTGCGCAAGATCGAAGCCGTTCGCCAGCGCATTGATGCATCCGGCAAGGACATCCGGCTGGAGGTGGATGGCGGCATCAAAACCGACAACATTGCCCGCGTAGCGGCTGCCGGGGCAGACACCTTTGTAGCGGGCAGTGCCATTTTTGGCAAGCCGGATTACAAGGCTGTGATTGACGCGATGCGCTTGGAGTTGAGCAAATAAAACCGGGCGATCAAACCTTGACGCTGGACGCCGCCATCATCGACCTTGACGGCACCATGGTCGACACCATGGGTGATTTTGTCGTTGCCATCAACCTGATGCTGCATGACCTGGGCTATGACCCGGTTGCGCGGGCGGTGGTCGAAGTACGCGTCGGCAAAGGCTCTGAAAACCTCGTCAAATCAGTGCTAAATCATGCTTTAGACCAACAGATACGGGTGCAAGCAGCTCCTGAAAATATAGCTAATTTTGAACAGGCGCTTGAGCTTTACCAGCAGCATTACCGCATCATCAACGGCCTGCATGCGCAGGTTTACCCGGGCGTGGTCGATGGCCTGTTGGCTTTGCAGCAGGCGGGGCTGAAGCTGGCTTGCCTGACCAACAAGCCCGTGGGTTTTGCGCGGGAGCTGCTCAAGCTCAAGGGGCTGGACGGATTTTTCAGCCAGGTGTTTGGTGGTGATTCGTTTGCCGCCAAAAAGCCCGATGCGCTGCCGGTGCTTCTGACCTGCAAGGCGCTGGGGTCGCTGCCAGCCCTAACCCTGATGGTCGGCGACTCAAGCAACGACGCCCTGGCCGCCCGGGCTGCAGGCTGCCCTGTGCAGCTGGTCAGTTACGGTTACAACCATGGTGAGCCGATTCGCCATGTTGACGCGGACGGCTACATCGACTCCCTGGCTGACTTGCGCTTGCCCCAATGAAAAACGGAGCCAACAGGCTCCGTTTTTACAAATACTTGTGCTTATCAAACGGGTTTGCCGAGCAAACCGTCTTTCAGCTTCCAGTCAGCAGGCGCGGGGCCAAGCCAGATGCGCATCAGGGCAGCATAAAACTCTGGCTCTTTAAAAGCCTCGCCTTGCTGCTTGCCCTTGACGCTGATGACCATGCCCGTGCCAGGAATCCAGTCGATGGTGAAGTTCTCGCCCGTCAGCATTTTTTTCTGATCTGAAAAGATCTGTCCCATTCTGATCAGGCCCGGAATAAGCTTGGACATTTCGCCCTTGGGTGAGTTTTCCTCAAAGCCTTTGGTAAAAGCCTTGCCCAGCTCATTGGAGTCAATGTCGCGGAGCATGGTGATGCTCAGGCGTTTGGGGCCGGGCGCTGCCAAAACCTCTTCTGGGGTCGCTGCCTTTTTGCCAAGGTATAAGCCGGCTGAATAAACCTTGAACACAGCGCGATAGCGAATACCAGCGCCATTGAGCTGCAATTTGGCGCCTCGCAGGTCGAGGGAATCCTCAATTTTGACGCCGTTCACATCAACGATGGCCGCGTTTGCATTGAAAGAAAAGCTGATGGCCAAAGCGGCAAGGGCTGCTGTACAAAGTTTGATAAAGCGCATGCATGTCTCCGTTTATATATTAAGAAAAGAACGACCGTACTATTTTTGACTCTATTGAGGGACTTGCAGAATTAAAAATCAGCAAACACCCAAACTCGCTTAGCGCTTAAATTTTAAGCACTTTTAGCTTGGCTTGGCACTGGCTCAGGGTTAGCGCATCAATTCCCCCTCGCTTCTCGC
>JBILXX010000157.1:0-3152 GCA_044378095.1 Polaromonas sp. | reverse complement strand
AAGCGAGGGGGAATTGATGCGCTAACCCTGAGCCAGTGCCAAGCCAAGCTAAAAGTGCTTAAAATTTAAGCGCTAAGCGAGTTTGGGTGTTTGCTGATTTTTAATTCTGCAAGTCCCTCTTTTGAAATGCTAATTTATGAAGCATTTCAGTGCCATTTATAATTTATTAGAATTTGTGATTATGAATGTTACTCTGTAAGGGGCTGTTAGCTCGATTCGGTTCAGGTAAGCTGCTCTGAGCGCGCCCACAAACAGGTTACCCTGCCAGGCTTTGCCGTAGCGCTCGCTGGTCAAAAACGCCATGCCCGACGTGGCGATGGACGGCGTCCAGTGGTGCAAGGGCTGCTCCAGGCCATCTTGGGCGGTCAAGCCCTGTCCAATCTTGCCGCCACCGTAATTTTCACCGTAGGTAATGATGGGCCAGCCATAGTTCAAACCAGGTTTGGGCAGGTTGATTTCATCCCCACCCTGCGGGCCGTGCTCGTGCATCCACAGTGTCCCATCAGGGGCCAGGGTTGCGCCCTGCGGGTTACGGTGGCCGTAGCTCCAGATTTCTGGCAGCGCACCAGCCCGGCTCACAAAAGGATTGTCTGGCGGCACGCTGCCGTCCTTGTTGATGCGGATGATCTTGCCGTGATGGTTGCCCAGGGTTTGGGCATCGGGTGCGCGTGAATAGCGGTCACCAAGCACTAAAAACAGCTTGCCGTCTGGTTTGCCATTCAAGCCGGGCGCGCGGCTTTCAACGATGCGGCAGCCAAAGTGCAGGCTGCTGCTGAATTTGGGCTTTTGGCTGAAGATGACTTTGACGTCGCCCAGTCGCGTCTGATCAGGGCTTAACTTTGCGCTGGCCAGCGCCGTGCTATTGCCGTTGCCGATGCTGGCGGGCTCTGAAAAGCAAAAATACAAGGTGCGGTTGCTGGCAAAGTCAGCGTCCAGCATCACATCCAGCAAGCCGCCCTGCCCGCCAGCGACAACTTCTGGCAGGCCTTCGACGGGTTTGCCAAGCTTGCCATCAGGCTCGACCACCCGCAGCCGCCCGGGACGCTCTGTGACCAAAAACTTGCCCGCCGGTAAAAAAGCCACCGACCAGGGGTTTTGCAGGCCGCTGGCGACTGTCTCAGGCCGCACGCCTTGCGCAGCAGCCGTCAGGTGCAACAACGACAATGCTATGAATAAAGTAGCTGCTTGCGCCCGTATCCATTGGTCTGAAGGCCAATTCGATCGGTTAAAAACGGGTTTTACAGGCATTTTTGGCTCTCAAAGTGCTTTGATCTTCGATTTTGACTGTCTTGCATGCGTCTTGCAAAGACTTTGGGTTTATCCAGTGAAATATCATAATTTCATTACAAATCAAGGGTTTATCATGATTTTCAAGAAACAACTTTAGGTTGACTTCGGAACTTGTTATCAAGTATCCTTCGCGTCATGCGATCAAAAGCCTCTTTTCTTGTTCTGTTAGCTGCCGTGTTGGTGTCGGCCAATACCCATGCCGCACCTGGGCAAAATACCGACGATCTGGACAGGTTGCTGGCTGAAAAAGGCCTTCTCAGCCAGATTGACCAGGTTCGCCAGTCGGTCAGTAACCGGGCGTCAGAGCTGGTTGTCAATGCCATGGGTTTTTTGGGCGTGCCCTACAAACGCGGTGGTAACACGGTAGAAACCGGCTTTGACTGCAGCGGTTTTGTACGTGCCATGTATGAGCAAAGCATCGGCCTGATCCTGCCGCGCCGCGCTGAGCAGCAGGCCGCCGCCACACAAAACATCGACAAATCCGAGCTCAAACCTGGTGACCTGGTGTTTTTCAACACCATGCGCCGCAGTTTCAGCCATGTTGGTATTTATGTGGGTGAAGGCCGGTTCATCCATTCCCCCAAGCCAGGTGCTGAAGTGCGGGTAGAAAACATGTCCGTCAACTACTGGGCGACCCGGTTCGACGGTGCGCGCCGGGTACAAGCGTCTCTGCCCTCGACGGAATAGCTAGTCCGCCTTCACGCCAGCGTCCTTGATGACCTTGGCCCACTTGGCCGTCTCGGCGCCAATAAACGCATCAAACTCCTCCGGGCTGCTGCCAGCGGCAAATGTGCCCATCGCGTCAAGCCGGGCCCGGGTTTCGTCGCTTTTGATGATGCGAGCGACTTCATCCGACATCCGCTTGACGATATCTTTGGGTGTCGCAGCCGGTGCCAGCATGCCGGCCCAGGTGCTGCCTGTAAAGCCTGAAAAGCCCTGCTCAATAAATGTCGGCACATCCGGCACGGCTGGCAGGCGGCGGTCACTCGACACACCAATCAAACGCACCCGCCCTGCCTTGCCCTGGTTGATGAGCCCGGTGGCTGCGTCAAAAAATAGCTGGATTTGCCCGCCCATCAAGTCCGTCAGCGCAGGCACTGCGCCCCGGTAGGGAATATGAACCATGTAGGTTTTGGTCAGCGACTTGAGCAACTCGCTGGTCAGGTGGGCGGCCGAGCCATTGCCTGATGAGCCAAAACTGACCTTGCCGGGGTTGGCACGGGCGTAATCAATGAGCTCTTTGGCGGTTTTAAACGGTGCGTCGTTATTGACTGCCGCCAGCAGCGGCGATACGCCCATCAAGGACACACCCGTCAGGTCTTTTTTGGCGTCGTATGGCAGCTTGGGGTACAGCGTGTTGTTGGCAGCGTAGGCAGCGATGACCACTGCAAAGGTACTGCCATCTGGCGGCGCTTTGGCCAGCAGGTCCACCCCAATGATGCTGTTGGCACCCGGTTTGTTGTCAACTGTCACGGTTTGTTGCAATCTGTTTTGCAGCCCGACCTGCACAATCCGCGCCATCTGGTCGGTAAAACCGCCCGGCGTGTAAGGCACGATGATGCGGATGGGTTTGTTGGGCCAGGCGCTTTGGGCAAACAGCGGGGCGCATACCGTGCTGGCAGCAGCAGTGACCGCGAGGTTGAAGCGGCGGCGTGAAAGTTGGGTTACTGGCATGTCATCTCCTGGCAATAAATTTCATTTTCAATCGAACCCAGTCGCATCCCTACCGGGTTTGCACCTGAAGACAAGTTTTCAAATAGTAGAGGGACTTGCAGAATTCCGCAAGCCAGCCGAATTAACCGCTACGTGAGGTAAAAAAAGTTGCGGGCACCGCCTAAAAGGCTGCAAGATCAGGGTATTGA
>JBILXX010000020.1:0-41382 GCA_044378095.1 Polaromonas sp. | reverse complement strand
ATCTTGGCCAAATTCGACTACTACCCTGCGATTGTTCATTTTGCTATCCCTCTAAACTGAAGTAATCAGCTTTGGAGTGGATGTTCATATAAAAGTTCAATACATATGCAACACTACACTAGGGTAAGTACGCAAGCGCCTCACCACGCCGCTCCACGTAGCCGCTGGCCACTTTGATATGCAGTTGCTTGCCACGGTCTGTGCAGTTGGCGATCTGGCTTTGAAGCTCAGCCAGTTGGGCGGTGCTGGGGCTGGCCTGGTGGGTGGTTTTTAACCAGTAACGCAAAACGTTTGCCTGGCGTGCGGGGGCCAGGTGTTGCAAGTCAACAATAAGCGGTGGGCTGCCGGTCTTTGCCATGTCTTCAATCGCAATTTGAACCAGGATTGATTGAGCCTCAGCGGCATGCGCTGCTGACCTGCCGAAAGTTTGCCTGAACTGGGGAAAGGTTTTTTCCAGTGCAGGCATCAGCTCTTGGCGAATGCGATTGCGGGTGAATTGGGTATCTGTATTCGTCGGGTCTTCAACCCAGCCTTGGCCAATATTGGCACTGCCTGGATGGCGTGCAGACAAGCCTTGACTTGCCAGCCAGCTGCGAATCTCAAGTGACGACATGCAGAGCAAGGGCCGCACAAATTCAACACCGTCTCGCTGCCAGCTGGCAGGCATGCCCGATAAACCCGGCAGCCCTGCCCCCCGGCTAAGCGCCAGCAGCAACGTTTCAATCTGGTCATCGGCATGCTGCGCAATTGCTATTGATTCAATAGCCTCTTGTGCCTGATTCTGTTGGGTGATTTCAATATTTATCTCTTTAACTTTGCCTGAAAGCGCCGCATAGCGTGCTTTGCGAGCTGCATCCTCAGGGCTTTGGCCAGCTTGAGGCTTGGCATCCACATGCACCACATGCAGCAGCACATCAAAAGCTGCACAAAAAGCAGCGCAATGCAAAGCGAAGTCATCAGCCGCCGCCTGCAAGCCGTGATGAATATGAATCGCTTGCACCTGGCCAGGGTACTGGCGAGCCAGCATCAGCAACAAAGCGGTGGAGTCTGCACCGCCGCTGTAGGCAACAGCTACGGGTGTCCGAATGGCAACATCCAGACAAGCCAGATTATTTGGCGTCAGCTTTGATGTCGTTGAATCGGCCATAACTTTGCAGCCGTTCATAGCGCCGGTCCAGCAACTCCTTGACTTTCAAGTCACTGACCTGCCTGAACGCATCGTTCAAAGCTCGCTTCAAAAACGCTGCCACCTGCTTGTGGTCGCGGTGCGCGCCACCGACGGGTTCATTGACAATTTTGTCAATCACGCCCAGGGCTTTGAGGCGGTGCGCCGTGATACCCAGTGCTTCGGCGGCCACTTCGGCTTTGTCAGAGGTCTTCCACAAAATCGAGGCGCAGCCTTCGGGGCTGATCACTGAATAAATCGAATATTGCAGCATCACCACCTGGTCAGCCACAGAAATGGCCAGCGCCCCACCAGAGCCGCCTTCCCCGATGATGGTGGTGATGATCGGCACTTCCAGCTGCGCCATTTCAAAAATATTGCGACCGATGGCTTCAGACTGGCCGCGCTCTTCAGCGTCAATACCGGGGTAAGCGCCCGGTGTGTCCACAAAGGTAAAAACCGGCAGGCCAAACTTTTCGGCTGTTTTCATCAGGCGCAATGCTTTGCGATAGCCTTCGGGCTTGCTCATGCCGAAATTGCGCAGCCCGCGCTCTTTGGTGTCCCGGCCTTTCTGGTGGCCGAGCACCATGCAAGCCGTACCGTTAAAGCGCGCCAGGCCTCCAACGATGGACAGGTCGTCCGAAAAATGTCTGTCGCCATGAAGTTCTACAAAGTCCGTGAAGATTTCGCGGATGTAGTCCAAGGTGTATGGACGCTCTGCGTGACGGGCGATTTTGGTGATTTGCCAAGGTGTTAAATCACTGTAAATGTCTTTGGTGAGCTGCTGGCTTTTTTTGGCGAGCTGGTCGATTTCTTCTGAAATATCAACCGCTGACTCGGTTTGCACGTAGCGCAGCTCTTCTATTTTCCCCTCCAGGTCAGCAATCGGTTGCTCAAAATCAAGGAAAGTTTTTTTAGCCATTTAGCATGTCCTTATCAGTCCTTTAGAACCGGAATCGTATCCAACGAGCGCCAAATATACCAAGTTGCCACACTGCAGTAGGGCGCCCAGGCAGCTGCGACCTCGCGAGCGTCGCTGCGGCTGACGGATTCGCCTGAAAAGTAATTTTGGCTGATACCGTTGATCAGCCCCACATCATCGAGCGGCAACACGTTGGGCCGACTCAGGTAAAACATCAAAAACATCTCGGCCGTCCAGCGGCCAATGCCGCGAATGGCCACCAGCTCGGCAATGATGGCCTCGTCGTCCATGGCCTGCCAGTCCTTGACGTGTACCGTGCCTGCATCAAAGTGAATCGACAAATCAACCAGGTATTCAACCTTGCGGGCGCTCAGGCCTGCGGCTCGCATGTCGTCAACTTTGAGCTTCAAGACGTTTGTTGGCGTCATTTTCTTGGGCAGTGCTTCAAACCGGTGCCACACGGTTTGCGCGGCCTTGACCGATATTTGCTGGCCCACAATGCTGCGCGCCAATGTGCTGAAGGCGTCGCCACGGGTTTGCAGCGTGGTGTCGGGAAACTGCGGAATCAGCCGCTTCATCACCCGATCCTTTTTAACCAGGTGTTTGCAGGCTTCAGCCCAATAGTCGGGAACTTGAACAACTTCAGGAGGACTTGCGACTGCTACTTTTTTCATAGCTTGTTGCGCCCGGATTTGTTGGCAACAATGCCTAAAAAATACCTGAAAATCATGTTTTGGCGACCCATATCGTGCCATTTGGCGAATCTTTGAGTTCAATGCCTTGCGCCAGCAAGTCGCGCCTGATGCGGTCAGCCTCGGCAAAGTTCTTGGCCAGTTTGGCCGCAGCGCGCTGCTCGATGAACTGCTCAATACTGGCCTCATCCATTGCCGAACCAGCTTTGAGATACGCGGCCGGGTCGCCTTGCAGCAGCCCCAAGCAAGCCCCCAAACCTTTGAGCAAACCAGCCAGTTCGGCTGATCTGGTTATATTGACTTCACTGGCAAGATCAAACAGCACAGCCACCGCTTCAGGCGTGCCAAAGTCGTTGTCCATCGCGGCTTTGAAGCGGGCTGCAAACGGGCTCGACCAGTCGAGCGCAAGGGCGATGGGCTGAACAGCATCAAGCGCGGTGTACAAACGCTTCAGGGCACCGTGCGCATCGTCCAGATGCACATCGCTGTAGTTCAAGGCGCCGCGGTAATGTGCACGCACCAAAAAGAACCGCACCGTTTCGGCGTCGTACCGAGCCAGCACGTCGCGGATCGTGAAAAAATTACCCAAACTTTTGGACATTTTTTCGTTGTCAATGTTGACAAAACCATTGTGCATCCAGAACCTGGCCATCGGCTTGCCAAAAGCAGCTTCGCTTTGGGCGATTTCGTTTTCATGGTGTGGGAACTGCAGGTCTGCGCCACCGCCATGGATGTCAAACGTCTCACCCAACGTTGCGCAGCTCATGGCTGAGCATTCGATATGCCAGCCAGGCCGGCCCTGGCCATAGCTGCTGGCCCACTTGGCGTCCTCCGGCTCAGTCGGTTTGGCAGATTTCCACAGCACAAAGTCCAGCGGGTCATGTTTGCCGTCGTCAACAGCCACCCGCTCACCAGAACGCAGCTCGTCCAGCGACTTGCCAGACAGTTTGCCGTAGCCCACAAACTTGCGAACCGCATAGTTCATGTCGCCATTGCTGGCCTGATAGGCCATGCCTTTAGCCTGTAGCGTGGCAATAATGTTCAACATTTGAGGCACATAGTCGGTGGCACGTGGCTCCAGCGTGGGCGGCTCTATGCCCAGTTTGCTGATGTCTTCGTGCATGGCCTGAACCATCTCTGTGGTCAGCGCTCGAATCGTGATGCCACGCTCTACCGCGCGTTTGATGATCTTGTCATCAATATCGGTGATGTTGCGAATGTATGTCACGTCAAGGCTTGACGCTTTCAGCCAGCGCTGGACAATGTCAAACGCCATCATCATGCGGGCGTGGCCAATGTGGCAAAAGTCGTAAATCGTCATGCCGCAGACGTACATGCGCACATGGCCGGGGATGATCGGCGTAAATTCTTCCACGCGGCGGCTCAACGTGTTGTAAATGCGAAGGCTCATGAAATGGCTGGTTGCGGGGGTGGATGCGGGGCTGGATATGGGGCTAGTTAATGAAGATTGAACCTTACCCCTCGGCTACAATGTACCAGTATAGCCAGCCCAATTGCAGGCTCAAAATTGGTTCAAAAGCATTAAAAATTAGAGAGGTTTTATGGTCACGCCAGCATCCGCTTCAAACAACATGTTCGCCTTTGCCTTAAACATCACATCATCCGCGCTGCGAACATTGTTCATCTCCGCAGCGCTGATGGCTGGTTTGGCTCATGCCGACGACTACGCCGACGTGAATATTTTGGTGCGTGCCGGCAAGCTGGCCGAAGCATTGACCAAAGCCGACCAATACCTGGCAGGCAAGCCGCGTGACCCGCAAATGCGTTTTATCAAGGGCGTGATTCAAACCGAGTCTGGCAAGCCTGCGGATGCGATTACTACTTTCACGCAAATCACACAGGACTACCCCGAGCTGCCAGAACCGTACAACAATCTGGCTGTTTTGTACGCGGGTCAAAGCCAGTTTGACAAGGCACGCGCCGCGCTTGAAATGGCCATCAGAACCAACCCCAGCTACGCCACCGCCCATGAAAATCTGGGCGATGTGTATGCCAAGCTGGCCAGCCAGGCCTACAGCAAGGCGCTGCAACTGGACGGTGGCAACACGGGTGTGCAGCCCAAGCTGGCGCTGATTCGCACGCTGTTTGCCCCTGATGCCAAAGGCCAAAAGCCAGGCACCAATCCGCAGTCATCCGGCCCGGTGACGCCTGCCACGGCTGCCAGAGCGCCATCACCGGCAGCCGCAGCGGTAGTAGCAGCTCCAGCAGCACCGGTTGCCACACCTGCAGCGCCGGTAGTCAGTTCGGGTGCTGAAAAAGAAATTGAAGCCGCCGTGCGTAGCTGGGCATCGGCGTGGGCCGCCAAAGACATGACAGGTTATTTGAGCAGCTACGGCAAGGAGTTTGACCCACCCGGCAGCGTAGGCCGCAAGGCCTGGGAAGAAGATCGTAGCAGCCGCATCATGGGCAAGTCCAGCATCAGCGTCAAACTCAATGACCTGACAGTTTCGATCAATGGCAGCAAAGCAATTGTCAAATTCAGACAGGCTTACAGTGCCGACTCCTTGAATGTCTCCAGCCGCAAGACACTGGAGCTGGTCAAAGCTGGCGAGCGCTGGGTCATCGTCCGCGAATCGACGGGTTGATGCTCAGGCTGGCAGGCGCGCAATCCGGGCACGGTTTTTTGGCTTGACGCGATGACGTGGGACTTGAAAAATGTAACTTTGGCGGCTGCGTGTGTGACGCTGTTGGTGGCTATGTGCGCGTGGCCCGCACATGCCGAAATCAAGAAAAGTAAACGAGCCGCTGACTCGAGCACCACAGAAAAGCGCAAACCCAAACCCCGCAAACCCAAAGCGCAACCCTCGCCGGCCGCAGCAGCCCGAGAAAGCCGCGATGGGCAGGCCGAAGCCAGGCTCATCGACATCTACAAATTGATAGGCCAGGCCAAGACTCGCCAGGCACTGCCACTGGCCGAGCGTCTGGTGCGCGAGCACCCCAACTTTCAATTGGCGCAACTTGTCTATGGCGACTTGCTGACTGCCCAGCTAGGTCCTGTGAGAACCCTGGGCAATGTGCCAGACACCACTGCCAAAACAGCCGCGTTGCAGTTGGCTGAATTGCGCAAAGAATCACAACTACGGCTTCAGGCTTTGCGCGAGCGGCCCGCTGCAGGGCTGATCCCGTCGCAACTCATCAGCCTTTCGGCTCAAAACAAACACGCCATTGCCATTGATGCCTCACGCTCACGCCTGTATCTTTTTGAGAACAGCAACACGGGTTTGAAGCTGCTGGCCGACTACTACATATCGGTCGGCAAATCAGGCATTGAAAAAACGCTCGAAGGGGATTTGCGCACGCCTCTGGGGGTGTACTTTGTCACCAGCAACCTTGACCCCAAGTCGCTCAAGGACTTTTATGGCTCGGGCGCATTGCCCATCAATTACCCGAATCAGCTGGACCTCAAGCGTGGCAAAACCGGCAGCGGGATCTGGTTGCACGGCACCCCGCCGGACCAGTTTTCTCGCGCCCCACTGTCCACCGACGGCTGTGTGGTGCTGGCCAACCCTGACCTGGAGCGCATCATTCGCACGGTGCAGGTACGCACCACGCCGGTGGTGATTGCGCAAAGCCTCAAATGGGTCGCGCCACAGACCATGCAGGCTGACAACAAGCCATTTGAAGACGCCCTGAAAGGCTGGCAAAGCGCCAAGTCAAGCGGCGACATGGCGCGCCTGATGAGCTGGTACACGCCAGACTTCACCAGCAACGGCAAAACGCTGGCCCAATGGACACCAGCCTTGCAGGCCGAGGTTAAAAAACTCGAAGGACGAGCGGTTGAGATCAAAGACCTGTCCTTTCTGCGCTGGACAGATGCCAGCGACACCATGGTGGTCACCTTTGGCGAACTGGCTCAGGGCGCAAAAACCGGTCAGACCAAGCGCCAATACTGGATGCGTCAAGGCAATCAGTGGAAAATATTTTTTGAAGGGACCATTGGATGAGCAACTCTTTTTTTAGCACACGACGCACAGCTTTGACGGCAGCGCTTTTAGCCGTTGCACTGATCGCACCAAGTGCCTTTGCGCAGGCCGCACCCAAAGTCAAGTTTTCTACAAGCGAAGGCGATTTTGTTGTTGAGGTCTACCCAGACAAGGCACCCAAAACCGTCGCCAACTTTTTGCAATATGTCAAAGACAAGCATTACGACGGCACGATATTTCACCGCGTGATCAGCAACTTCATGGTGCAGGGCGGCGGCTTTGACAGCGCTTACGCGCAAAAGCCCACCCGTCCTCCAGTGGTGCATGAAGGCCAGGACGCTTTGGCCAAAGGCGGCCCGCGCAATGTGGAAGGCACGCTGGCCATGGCGCGCACCAATGACCCAAATTCAGCCTCGTCCCAGTTTTTCATCAACGTCAAAGACAACGCGTTTTTGGATCCCACCATCATCCCGCCAGGCGACCCGGTGCCAAGGTTTGAATACGGCGGCCGGATTTATGAGAACACGCCACGCGCCCAATTGCTGGGCGCATCGCAACTGTTTGGCTACACCGTGTTTGGCAAAGTTACCAGCGGCATGGACGTGGTCAACAAAATCAAGGCCAAACCCACCGGGGCGGGTGGTCCCTTCCCAACGGACGTGCCCAAAACGCCCATCCTCATCAAATCTGCAACCTTACTTAACTGAACCATCGAAAGCATCCCATGAGTAACCCAAAAGTCGAACTTCACATCACAGGCCACGGCGTCATCACGCTGGAGCTGGACGCCGCCAAAGCGCCCAAAACAGTCGCTAACTTTTTAAGCTATGTTGCCAAAGGCCACTATGCGGGCACCGTGTTTCATCGCGTGATTCCAGGCTTCATGGTTCAAGGAGGCGGTTTTGCTGTCGGCATGAAGCAAAAAGACACCGACGCCAACATTGAGAACGAAGCGGCGAACGGTCTGAAAAACGACAAGTACACCGTGGCCATGGCGCGTACAAACGAGCCTCATTCAGCCAGCTCACAGTTTTTCATCAACGCCTCGAATAACGATTTTTTAAACCACACTGCACCGAGCGGCTCTGGCTGGGGCTATGCCGTGTTTGGCAAGGTCATCAGTGGCATGGACGTGGTCGACAAGATTGAAGGCGTCAAAACCGGCAACAAGATGGGTCACGGCGACGTTCCTGTCACCGATGTGGTGATTGAAAAGGCCGTGGCACTGTAATGCCCACTGCGGAGTTGGTCGGATTTATTGGAATCAAACACCAATTTCACGGCAATGCCTAGCATTGCGCCCGCAGGGCAAGCCTTTGGTTTGGTGAATTTGGGCTCTGACCCCAAAAAATCCATCGACTTCATTTCTGACCTGCACCTGCAGGCCAGCGAGCCAGCGACCTTCAATGCTTGGCATCGCTACATGCAAACCACACCAGCCGATGCCGTGTTCATCCTCGGTGATTTGTTTGAAGTGTGGGTGGGCGATGACGTGCTACTAGAGCACGGTTTTGAATCTCAATGCGCTAAGGTCATGCAGCAAACCGCAGCCCGCATCCCAGTGTATTTCATGCATGGCAACCGTGATTTTCTGGTCGGCGATGCCTTGATGAAGTCTTGCGGTGTCACCCTGCTTGATGACCCCAGCCTCTTGGTTTTTAACCAGCAGAGCTGGTTGCTGTCGCACGGCGACGCGCTGTGCCTGGACGATGCAGACTACATGCAGTTTCGCAAGCAGGTACGCAGTGCAGACTGGCAGGCTTCGTTTTTGTCCAAACCACTGACAGAACGCCAAGCTATTGCACGCGGCTTGCGCCAGCAAAGCGAGGCCAGAAAAGACAAAGGCGCGACCTACGCTGATGTCGATGCCCAGGCTGCACGGCAATGGCTTGAGCAAGCCGATTGCCCGACCCTGATACACGGTCACACCCACAAACCTGCAACGCATGATCTGGGCCATGGTTTGCAGCGCGTGGTGCTCAGCGATTGGGACATGGCAGCCCCGACACCGCGCGCCGAGGTAATGCGCTTGTCGGCTCAAGGCTTGCAGCGTATTTCCGTGACGTGAGGTTTTGATCGTGCTTGACTGGTTGCAAAAGCTGATCAACCCGCCACGCGCCATACCCGACGCGCTTTGGCAACTTGCTCTGACTGATTACCCATTTTTAGCCAATCGACCAGCCGCAGACAAAAGCTGCCTGCGCAAATTGACAGTGCAGTTTTTAGCGCAAAAAGAATTCAGCGGGGCGAACGACTTGCAGGTCACAGACGAGATGGCGGTGGCCATTGCCGCGCAAGCCTGCCTGCCCGTGCTCAACCTGGGCCTGAACCTGTATGACGACTTCAAGGGCATCGTGGTTCATCCAGGCGCGATGCTGGCAAGGCGTAGCGTGATCGATTTGGCCGGCGTCAATCACTTTTACAAAGAAGAAATCGCTGGCGAAGCCATGGAAGGTGGACCTGTGACCCTGAGCTGGCAAGACGTTGCAGCGTCAAACGAAAACCTGGCGCGTGGCTACAACGTGGTGATTCATGAGTTCGTCCACAAACTTGATATGCGGGACGGCACACCCAACGGCTGTCCTCCCCTGCCCAGTCGCGCTGCGAAAGTGCAGTGGCAAGCCGCCATGCAAACAGCCTACGACACATTCAGAGAGCGCGTCGTGATGGCAGAGCGCTTTGGCGCTGAACCACCCTGGCTCGATGCCTACGGCGCGACGTCACCCGCCGAGTTTTTTGCAGTGACCTCTGAAGCTTACTTCGTTAACCCCAACAGATTTGAACTTGAGTTTGCAGGCTTGAAAAGGCTTTTCGATGCCTTTTTTAACCCAAAATAGGCATCATTTAAGCCTCCAGACCAATCAATACGGGCGCAAGCAGCTCCTGATATAGTAGCAGTCCAAGGTTGCCTTCAAACCTTGCAGAAATTAAAGACTCCTGGATCACGGATCGGATCGACATCGACCGGGATGATGCTCTTGGGCGGGAACTTGCCTTCAAGCAGCAGCTTGGACAGCGGGTTTTCAATCCGCTGCTGAATGGCACGTTTGAGCGGCCTGGCACCGAAGACCGGATCGAACCCGACCTTGGCCAGCTCGGCAATCGCCGCTTCTGACACCTGCAGGGTCAGCTCCATTTTCTCCAGCCGCGCCATCAGAACCTTGAGCTGGATGCGGGCAATCGACTCGATGTTTTTCGCATCCAGTGCGTGGAAAACCACCGTCTCATCAATCCGGTTCAAAAACTCGGGTCTGAAGTAGTTTTTCAGCTCGTCTGTGACCGCGTCCTTGATCTCGTCATAGGGCTTGCCAACCTTGGCCTGGATGATGGGCGAGCCAATGTTACTGGTCATGACAATCACGGTGTTTTTAAAGTCCACCGTGCGGCCCTGGCCATCGGTCAGGCGGCCGTCGTCCAGCACTTGCAGCAGCACGTTGAAGACATCGGGGTGGGCTTTTTCGACCTCGTCGAGCAGCAGCACGCTGTACGGTTTGCGGCGCACGGCTTCGGTCAAATAACCACCCTCCTCGTAGCCCACATAGCCAGGCGGCGCACCAATCAGGCGGGCCACGCTGTGCTTTTCCATGAATTCGCTCATGTCCACGCGAATGAGGTGATCTTCGCTGTCAAACAAAAAGCCAGCAAGCGCCTTGCACAGCTCGGTTTTACCGACGCCAGTGGGCCCGAGAAACAGGAAGGAGCCGGTGGGTCGGTTCGGGTCAGACAGACCCGAGCGCGAACGGCGTATCGCATTGGCCACCGCACCAATGGCTTCGTTTTGCCCCACCACGCGATCGTGCAACTTGCCTTCCATCAGCAGCAGCTTGTCGCGCTCGCCCTGCATGAGTTTGCTGACCGGGATACCAGTTGAGCGAGCCACGACCTCGGCGATTTCTTCAGCACCGACCTGTGTACGCAACAGCTTGGGTGTGGCATTGGCGTTCGGCGCGGCTTCGCTGGCTTGTGCGGCTTTCAGGCGCTTTTCCAGGTCAGGCAGCTTGCCGTATTGCAGCTCGGCGACCTTGTTGAAGTCGCCCTTGCGGGTTTGCTCTTCAATCTGGAACTTGATACGGTCAATTTCTTCCATCACGTCTTTGCTGCCAAGCGCCTGGGCTTTTTCAGCCTGCCAGATTTCGTCAAGGTCAGAGATTTCTTTTTGCAGTTTGGTGATTTCGTCTTCAATCAGACCAAAGCGTTTTTGCGAGGCTTCGTCTTTCTCGCGCCGCACGGCTTCGCGCTCGATTTGCAATTGAATCAGGCGGCGATCCAGTTTGTCCATCACCTCAGGTTTGCTGTCGCGCTCAATGCTGATTTTGCTGGCTGCTTCGTCGATCAGGTCAATCGCCTTGTCGGGCAAAAAGCGGTCAGTGATGTAGCGGTGGCTCAATTCAGCCGCTGCAACGATGGCCGGGTCGGTGATTTGCACGCCGTGGTGCAGCTCGTACTTTTCTTTCAGGCCGCGCAGGATGGCAATCGTCGCCTCAACGGTCGGTTCGCCCACCAGAATCTTTTGAAAGCGCCGCTCAAGTGCGGCATCTTTTTCAATGTACTTGCGATACTCGTCCAGCGTGGTCGCGCCCACGCAGTGCAGCTCACCACGCGCCAGCGCGGGTTTGAGCATGTTGCCTGCGTCCATCGCGCCTTCAGCCTTGCCTGCGCCCACCATGGTGTGCAACTCGTCGATAAAAACGATGGTCTGGCCTTCGTCTTGCGCGAGTTCTTTCAGCACGGTTTTCAGGCGTTCTTCAAACTCGCCCCTGAACTTGGCACCGGCCAGCAGTGCGGCCATGTCAAGCGACAGCACCCGCTTATTTTTGAGTGAATCAGGTACTTCACCAGCCACAATCCGTTGGGCCAAGCCCTCAACAATCGCGGTTTTACCGACACCAGGCTCGCCAATCAACACCGGGTTGTTTTTGGTTCGGCGCTGAAGTACCTGAATCGCGCGGCGGATTTCGTCGTCACGGCCAATCACCGGGTCGAGCTTGCCCATGCGGGCGCGTTCGGTCAGGTCGAGGCAGTATTTTTTAAGGGCTTCGCGGTTGCCTTCGCCTTCTGCGCTGTCCATCTTTTCACCGCCGCGTACCGCGTTAATCGCTGCTTCAAGTGACTTGCGGGTCAAACCGTTGTCTTTGGCGATTTTGCCGATGTCGCTTTTGCTGTCAGCGACAGCCAGCAAATACAGCTCGCCTGCCACAAATTGGTCATTGCGCTTGATGGCTTCTTTTTCAGTCGCTTGCAGCAGCTTGGCCAAGTCTGAAGAGACAGAAATCTGCTCTTGTCCCTCTACCTGCGCCAGCTTTTTGACTGCTGTTTGTGCAGCTGTTTCAAGGCCTGCGACGTTGACGCCTGCTTTTTCAAGCATGGCGCGCGGACCGTCGTCCTGCTTGAGCATGGCCAGCAGCAAATGCACGGGTTCAATGTAACCGTTGTCGTGAGCCAGTGCCAGCGATTGGGCATCGCTCAAGGCTTCCTGAAATTTGGTGGTGAGTTTGTCCTGGCGCATGAAAATGTCCTCGCAAATGTTGTCCGAATAAAAGATTAATTCGGGGGCGTCGGCGCATTTTCAAGTCCGGCAAGGTCGCAATCCTTGCGCCAGGTCAAACGAAACCGTATCAGGCCGGGCTGGTGATGGGCGTCGCAACCTGTTCGACGACCTCGCGAGAAAAGCCCGCAATTTTGGCGTAATTGTCTGAAATAGCCCGCAATTCGGCTTGGCTGATCAAGTCGTCAATATGCCCAAATGGCTGGCCACCGCTCAGTTCATCGGCCTTCATGATGATGAAGTCGGGGGGTGTTGAGCGATTGGTCAGCACTATTTTGGAGGTGGGTGGCCTGCGCAATTCTTCGTAAGCGAGCAGCGCGTCGCGCATGTCGCCCCCGCTTTGCTGGGCCGCGGCCAATTGGGCAGCAAGCACACGTCCGTCAATGATGGCCTGGGCTGAACCGTTGGAGCCTCGCGGGTACATCGGGTGCGCAGCATCGCCCAGAAGCGTGACGCGGCCAAACGTCCATTGCGCAACTGGGTCTTTGTCTACCATGGGGTATTCAAGAATGCTGTCAGCGCCCTTGATGAGAGCTGGCACGTCGAGCCAGTCAAACCTCCAGTCATTGAAAATATCCAAAAAATCAGCGCCCGAACCAACCCGGTTCCAGTCGTTCATCGCGTCGCCTTCGCGCTGGGTTTCAGCCACCCAGTTGATGAGCTGCATGCCGTTAGCGTCGATGTGGTCAACAATCGGGTAAATCACCATCTTGCCCGTCTCTATGGAGCCGATACGGATGTAACTTTTACCGCTCAAAATCGGGCGATGCCGGGTGACGCCGCGCCAGGTGTTGATGCCTGAAAAAGCGACTTTTTCGTTCGGGTAAAACTGCTTGCGCAGGGTGGAGTTAACGCCATCGCAGGCAATCACCAAATCCGCATGGACCACAGCCAGTTGCTGGCCTGTGCTTGTCTCGGTAAAGTGCAGCGTCGCGCCTGTCTCAGTCTGGGTGACCTGCATGCAGCGCTGGTTGGTATGAACGTGGTCTGCCCCCAGGCGTTGCAGCACGGCGTCCAACAAAATGCGGTGCAGCTTGCCCCGGTGAATGCCCAGCTCGGGCAACGCGTAGCCCGCATGAAGGCCACGTGGCTCACGGTAGATGTACTGGCCGTAGCGGTTAAAAAACACGCTCTCCAGGTTTTCAATGCCTGCGGCTTCCAGCTCAGCCTGCAAGCCCAGCCCAGCCAGCTCGCGCACAGCATGCGGCAGCAGCGTGATGCCCACACCGATTTCCTTGACCTCTGGCACGGTTTCATACACGTCGCAGGCCAGGCCGCGCTGGTGCAGTGCCAATGCCAGGCTCAAGCCGCCGATACCGCCGCCAATGATTGCGATGGTCATGTGGTGTTATTCAGCGGTGATGTTTTGGGTCTTGATCAATTGCGCCCAGCGCACCGCGTCTTTTTCAACCAGTGCCTTGAACTCTTCTGGCGAGCTGCTGGCCGGGTCCATGCCCTGGGTTTGAAAAGCGCGCTTGACATCCTCAGTCGCCAGGATGTCCTTGATCTCTTTGTTCAGTTTGGCCACTTCAGCAGCAGATGTGCCCGGTGGCGCAAAAATGCCGTACCACATGTCCACATTGACTTTACCAACGCCCGACTCGACCAGTGTCGGCACATCTGGCAAGAGTGGGTGTCGCTTGTCGCTGCCGATGGCCAAGGCGGTAATTCGCCCGGACTTGATGTGTGGCAAAGCGACATGAATTGGCAAAAACATGGTTTCAATTTGCCCGCCCAGCAAGTCGGTAACAGCTGGTGCAGTGCCGCGATACGGGATATGGGTGAGGAACACACCCGATGTATTTTTAAGCAACTCCATCGACAAATGGTGGGGTGTGCCCACGCCAGGTGACGCATAGTTCATGCGGCCTGGTGCAGCCCTGGCGGCAGCAACCCAGTCATTGGCAGTTTTAAAGTTGGTCTTGGGGTGGCTGACCAAAATCAGCTGGCCCCAGCTTGTCAGGGTGACTGGCACCAGGTCCTTGATCGGGTCAAACGGCAGCTTGGGGTACAGGCTGCGGTTCATCACCAGCGTGTTGACCGACACCAAAAGCGTCGAACCGTTGGGCGCGGCGCGAACCACTGCTTCTGTGCCAATGTTGCCGGATGCGCCCACGCGGTTGTCAACCATCACCGGGCGGGCCAGTCGCTCAGCCAGCCTGGGGCCAACGGTGCGTGCAATCAGGTCGATACCCGTGCCGGGGGTAAAGGGCACGATCAGCCGCAAGGCGTTGGCCGCTGGCGCGGAGGCGCTTGCAGCGGGCGCAGGAACCGGTTGCGCCCAGACGGACGCTGTCAGTGCAAAACCCGCAGCACAACCGGCACGCCGCCAAAAAGTGGCGGCGACAGAATTTTGAAGACAAGACAGAAAGTAGGACATGTTCAGCTCCATTACTAAGCAGGGACATCAAGTTGGCATGCTAACCAATGTACGCATCAAACGGGAAGGCACAATCGGGGTTTGCCAGAACGCTCCACTACTCACAAACAACTTTGTCAGATCAAAGCCTTGCCCGCCTTTACGCACGACCCGGTTTTTTACTGCGGCGTGCCCACCAGATTTCTGCTGCTGTGTTTGAGGACGAATGCCGCAGTGTCGGCCTGACACCCGCGCAGTTTGGCGTGCTCACCGTGCTGCAAGCTTCACCCGGCCTGGATCAAACCAGCCTGGCGCGAGCCTTGGGTTTTGACAAGGTGACGGTGCTGCGGGTGCTTCGTGGCCTGGAAGCGCGTGGGCTGGCTGAACGCTCACGCGCTGGAGGGAATCAGCGTAGCTGGTCGGTGGCGCTGACTGAGGAGGGTAAAAAGCTGCTCGAACAGTCACAAAAGCCCGCAGAGCGTGCCTATGACAGGCTGATGAAACCCTTGTCCCCCGAGCAGCAAGCGCAGCTGGTGCTGTTGCTGATGGAATTGACACAAGGACTTGAAGACCGGGCGCGGGCAGCCTTTGTGCCCCCGGGGCCAGGCTAAAAATCAGGCGTTTTTTGCCTGAATTCCCCATTTGGCCAGCGCCGCATCGTCCGTCAAGCGCGCATCCACCCAGCGGGCACCGTCAGGGGTCTGTTCTTTCTTCCAGAACGGCGCCTGGGTTTTCAGGTAGTCCATCAAGAACTCGCAGGCTTTGAAGCTCTCGGCCCGATGCGCTGACGTCACAGCCACCAGCACGACCTGATCAAGTGGCTGCAGCAACCCCACACGGTGAACCACACGGGCACCAAAAATATCAAAGCGTTTCATGGCCTCATCAATCATGGCTTCAATGGCTTTTTCAGTCATGCCAGGGTAGTGCTCCAGCTCCATGCTGCTGACAATCAAACCGTCATTGTGATCACGCACAGTGCCAGTGAAAGTGCAAATTGCGCCGATGCGTCTGTCGATATTTTTGAGCGCATCGACTTCATCTGACAAGTTGAAGTCTTCCGTCTGGATGGACACGCGGGCTTTCATCTCAGCCCCCTGTAACAGGCGGGAAAAACGCTACTTCGCAGCCAGGCGACAGTAAAGCAGCCTCATCACTCATCACCTGATTCAACGCCAGCCGTACTGCCCTGCCCCGGCTGAGGCAGGCATAGGCCGGGCCAGAGGCCAGCAGCTCGTCACGCAGGCCTTCCAGATTGGTGGCGCTGGTGTCGCGGAGCTCGCCAGCCTGACCCAAAGCTTCACGGATGGAGGCAAAGTATTTGATGTTGACTTGCATGAGAAAGGCCTCAGGTCATCAGTGATGAAAACGGGATGAACTGCACTGTGTCGCCCTGCGCAATCGATTGACCTGGCGGGTTGTCCACCAAACCATCCGCCCAGACAGCAGAGGTCAGCACACCAGAACTCTGGTTGTCAAACAGGTCCAGACCGCCGGCTGAGTTTCGCCTGACACGCAAAAACTCGCGGCGTTTATCGGCTTTTGGCCAATTAAAATGGGCGCAAGCAGCTATTGATTCAGGAGCAACTTGAGTCGCGCCCTGCAGCTTGCGAATAAACGGCCTGACCAGCAGCACAAAGGTCACAAAGCTCGACACCGGGTTACCCGGCAGACCGATGAAATGTGCATTGCCAATCTTGCCGTACGCAAACGGTTTGCCGGGCTTGATGGCGATTTGCCACAAATTGAGCTGACCGAGAGCCTGCACAGCCGGTTTGATGTGGTCTTCTTCACCGACCGACACCCCGCCGCTGGTCAGCACCAGGTCATGCGAGCTGCTTGCATTGGCCAAGGCAGCTTTGGTGGCGTCCAGCTTGTCGGGCACGATACCCATGTCTGTCACAGTGCAACCCAGTCGCATGAGCAGCGCGCGTAAAAAGAAACGGTTGGAGTTGTAGATCGCACCTGGCTTCATGTCCTTGGGCAGCACATCACCGGGCATGACCAGCTCGTCTCCAGTGGAAAAAAGTGCCACCCTTACAGGCGCGGCGACAACCAGCTTTTCATAGCCAATACTGGCTGCCATACCAACAGATTCGGGTGCAAGCAGCTCCCCTTTATGTAGCACACTGCGGCCAGATCTTACGTCTTCACCGCGCCTGCGAATCCACTGCCCGGCTTTGGGTTGGGTGGCAATGCATACGCGGCCGGGCTCAGTTGTAGTGCAGTCTTCCTGCATCACCACCGCATCGGCACCTTCGGGAATCGGCGCACCCGTGAAAATGCGAGCCGCCGACATGGCTGCCAGCGCAGTGCCGCTGCTGCCAGCCGCAATGCGCTGATTGACTTGCAATACTGTCGTTGCATTCGCCCAATCCGAACTGCGCACCGCGTAGCCGTCCATCGAGCTGTTGTCGTGCGCAGGCACATCCAGTTCAGCCACCACGTCTTGCGCAAGCACGCGGCCATCAGCATCAATCGTTAAAACGGCTTCTGACTTATCTAACGGCAAAGCATGATCCAGAAGCTCAGTCAGCGCTTCATCGAGCGGTTTTAATGGTTGGCGAGGTGCAGGGGTTGACATCAATCGAACGTGTATACAAAACGATCTTGCGCATTGACCAAATAATCAGCCACAGCCTCTGCGTCATTCAGGTCAAGCACAGGGCGCTGCGTGGCATGGGGCAACTGGTCAGGCGCGTCAGTGGCAATCGCGACGATGAAATCATCGTCCATGTAGCGCGCTGGCTTGCCTGGGTAGTCTGCCGTGGGCGCACGCCAGACTTCTATTTTCAGCAAGTCGCTGTCTTTGAATCCTTCCACCAGCACCCAGTCCACGCCGTCATACAGCTCGGCAATCATCTGGTGAACCGTCATGGCAGAGGGTTGCTCAAACTCGCGCATCAGTGCAAAGCGGTGGCTGGACGCCACCACCACCTCAAACGCGCCCGCTTCACGGTGTCGATGGGTGTCTTTGCCGGGGCGGTCAATGTCAAAGCTGTGGTGAGCATGTTTGACCACCGAAACACGCAAACCGCGCATTTTGAGCACGGGAATCAGCTGTTCCACCAGTGTGGTTTTGCCGGATCCGGAGTATCCGGCGAATCCAATCACATTCATGCAACGACTTTCAATGGCTTGAGAAAACTATCAATTAAGGAGCTGCTTGCGCCCGCATTGATTGGCCTGGATGCAGATTTAATGCACATTTTGAGCAATGTATGACTTGATTTGAGCCACATCTGCAGGCATCAGCTTGACGCGCTTTGGCAGCGCCTCAATGCCTTCAAATTTAACCGGACGCGGCGGCAACCTGCCCAGCGCCTCTTCAATCGTCTCGGCAAACTTGATGGGCAACGCGGTCTCCAGCACGATCATGGGAACGCCCACTTGCATGTGTTCACGGGCGACCTTCACGCCATCTGCGGTGTGGGTGTCGATGATGTCGTTGAACTGGGCATGGACGCTCTGGATGGTGGCCAGGCGATTTGCGTGGGTGCTTTTGCCGCTCAGAAAGCCGTAGGTTTTGGCTGCTGATTTGAAGGCCTCGTTTCCACTTAAATCAAAGCTGCCTTTGGCGCTGAGCTGGTCATGAAACAGAGCTTTGGTCTGCGCACCGTCACGTCCGAGCATGTCGAATACAAAGCGCTCAAAGTTCGACGCTTTGGAAATGTCCATCGACGGACTGGACGTCTCATGCGTGTCTTGGCTAGCCCTGACACGGTAAACACCGGTGCGGAAAAACTCGTCCAGCACATCGTTTTCATTGGTAGCGACCACCAGGGAGTCAATCGGCAAACCCATCATGCGGGCCACGTGGCCAGCGCAGACATTGCCGAAGTTGCCAGAAGGCACAGTAAGCGATACTTTTTCAGTGCTTGATTTCGTCGCCTGGAAATAACCGGAGAAGTAGTAAACCACCTGCGCCATGAGGCGGGCCCAGTTGATTGAATTGACCGTGCCAATCTTGTATTGCCGCTTGAACGTCAGATCATTTGACACCGCCTTGACAATGTCCTGGCAATCGTCAAACACACCTTCAATTGCGATGTTATGAATGTTCGCGTCTTGCAAGCTGAACATCTGCGCCTGCTGAAACGGGCTCATCCGGCCGTGTGGGGAGGTCATGAACACTCGCACCCCGCGCTTGCCTCGCATCGCATATTCAGCCGCGCTGCCGGTGTCGCCACTGGTGGCACCCAAAATATTCAGCTCTTCCCCGCGCCGCGCCAATTCATACTCAAACATATTGCCCAGCAACTGCATCGCCATGTCTTTAAAGGCCAACGTCGGGCCGTTGGACAAAGCCTGCAGGAACAAGCCGTCTTCAAGCGGGCGTAATGGCACGATGGCAGCCGTGCCAAACACGTCTTGCGTGTAGGTCTTGCGGCAAATGGCTTTCAGGTCAGCCGCGGGAATGTCATCGATATACAGCGACAGCACCTCAAACGCCAGGTCAGCGTAGGGTAAATGACGCCAGGAAGCCAGCATGGCCGGCGTGACTTGCGGGTAGTGCTCAGGCAGGTACAAGCCACCGTCAGGCGCCAGGCCTTCAAGGAGGATGTCGCAGAATTTGCGTGGTGTTTTGTCGCCACGGGTTGAGAGGTAACGCATCAAGCAAGCTCTTCCTTGCGAATCCGCACAATCGGTGCCAGCACGGTGCTCAGCGCCTGCATTTGCGCCAGCGCCTCATTCATCTTAGCTTCCACACAGTCGTGCGTCAGGATGATCAGATCTGTTTGCGTAGCACCCTCGCCGCCTACTTCATCGGCTTCGCGCTGCAGCACCGCATCAATGCTGATGCTGGCCTTGGCCAGAATGCTGGTGACGTTGGCCAGCACACCGGCTTCATCGGCCACGTTCAGGCGCAGGTAGTAGCTGGTCACCACGTCACCCATCGCCAGCACCGGCGTGTTGCTCATGGCTTCAGGCTGGAAGGCCAGGTGCGGTACGCGCTGTGCGGCATCAGCCGTGTGCAGACGGGCGATGTCAATCAGGTCGGCGATCACGGCACTGGCGGTGGGCTCGCTACCTGCGCCTTTGCCGTAGTAAAGCGTGGTGCCAACTGCATCGCCATGCACCATCACCGCATTCATCGCGCCTTCAACATTCGCAATCAGGCGTTTGTTGGGCACGAGGGTTGGGTGAACGCGCAGCTCGATGCCTTTGTCGGTCTTCTTGGTAATGCCCAGCAGCTTGATGCGGTAGCCCAGCTGTTCGGCGTATTTGATGTCGGATGCGCCCAGTTTGGTGATGCCCTCAGCATAGGCTTTGTCAAACTGTACCGGCACGCCAAACGCCATGGCTGACATCAGAGCGGCTTTGTGCGCCGCGTCAACACCTTCAATGTCGAAGGTCGGGTCTGCTTCAGCGTAGCCCAGGGCTTGGGCTTGCTTGAGCACCGCGTCGAAATCCAGGCCCTTGTCGCGCATCTCGCTCAAGATGAAATTGGTGGTGCCGTTGATGATGCCGGCAATCCATTGAATGCGGTTGGCACTGAGGCCCTCGCGCAACGACTTGATGATGGGGATACCGCCCGCCACAGCGGCTTCAAACATCACCATCACACCCTTGCGGCTGGCGGCAGCAAAGATTTCTGTGCCGTGTACAGCCAGCAGTGCCTTGTTGGCTGTCACCACATGTTTGCCAGCCTCAATGGCTTCCAGCATCAGTTGTCTGGCAATACCGCAACCACCGATCAGCTCAATGACGATGTCAATGTCCGGGTTGGCAATCACGGCGCGTGCATCACTGACCACCTTGACGGTTGGCCCCACCGCGGCTTGCGCACGCGCGGTGTCCAGATCAGCAACCATGGCAATCTCAATGCCCCGCCCTGCCCGACGAACAATCTCGCTCTGGTTGCGCTGCAACACATTGAACACGCCACTGCCGACAGTACCAATGCCCAAAAGACCCACTTGAATCGGTTTCATATGCTTTTTTAACTATAAACAATGGCTCTAGACCAATAAAATCATGCGCGAGCAGCTACCAGTTTAATAGCAGCCGGAGAGACAGGCAAAGCGGTCAGGCTCGCACGGTTGCGATAGGACGCCAAAAACCTGGCGATGCGGCCAATGGCCTCTCGCAGGTCGTCCTCATGCGGTAAAAACACGATGCGGAAATGGTCAGGGTCTGGCCAGTTAAAGCCGGTGCCCTGCACCAGCATGACGCGGGTTTCTTTCAAAAGTTCGAGGAAAAACTGACGGTCGTCCTTGATCGGGTACATCACCGGGTCCAGCTTGGGGAACATGTACAGCGCCGCCACCGGCTTGACGCATGTCACGCCGGGGATGGCGGTGATCAGCTCATAGGCCAGGTCACGCTGGCGGCGCAGCCTGCCGCCTTCGCAGGTCAGGTCGTTGATGCTCTGGTAGCCGCCAAGCGCGGTTTGAATCGCCCACTGGCCCGGCACGTTGGAGCACAGCTTCATATTGCTGAGCATGTTCAGGCCTTCGATGTAGTCACTGGCCGCCCGCTTGTCGCCCGACACCACCAGCCAGCCCGCGCGATAGCCACAACTGCGGTAGCTTTTGGACAGCGAATTGAAGGTCAGTGTCAGCACATCGGATGACAAACTGGCGATGGCCGTGTGGCGTACGTCGTCATACAACACCTTGTCGTACACCTCATCGGCCAATATCACCAGGCCGTGCTCGCGAGCGATGCTCACAATGCCTTTGAGCAAGTCGTCTGAATAGAGCACGCCGGTCGGGTTGTTCGGGTTGATGACCACAATCGCCTTGGTACGCGGTGTGATTTTGGCGCGAATATCCGCCAAGTTGGGCATCCAGCCATCGGCCTCGTCGCACAGATAATGCACGGGTTTGCCGCCTGACAGCGAGGTGGCCGCCGTCCAGAGCGGGTAGTCCGGCATGGGCAGCAGCAGCTCGTCTCCGTTGTCAAGCAGCGCATTGGTGGCCATGGTGATCAATTCACTGGCACCATTGCCCAGGTAAATATCGTCCAGCGTCACTCCCTTGATCCCCTGCTTTTGCGTCTCGTGCATGACTGCCTTGCGCGCCGCAAAAATGCCTTTGCTGTCAGAGTAACCGGCCGAGTTGGGCAGGTTGCGAATCATGTCCTGCTGGATTTCTTCAGGCGCATCAAAACCAAACACCGCCAGATTGCCCAGGTTGAGCTTGATGATCTTTTGGCCTTCGTCCTCCATCTGCCGCGCCGCGTCCATGATGGGGCCGCGGATGTCGTAAAGCACGTTAGCCAGCTTGGCAGATTTGGTGATAGGTTTCATGGGGGCGTTCCTCAAACGATTTCTCAGAGCGGAACTTATAATTTGACCACATAAATGCTGCTTTGCAGCACCCGCTACAAACAAGTGACCCCATGAAACTACAACCCGATAAATTAGACGTCCAATCTATCTTGGGATACGGCCCTGGCTGGGTCGGTTTGGGTCACAACGGGGTGGCTGAAAAAATCGAGCGCAGCATTGTGATTGGCTCACGCGGGGAAAAGTTTGACTGGCAATGCACACGCTTTGAAGACCTGACAGAAGAACACTTCACACAGCTGGCTGCGACCCAACCCGAATTGGTGATTTTTGGCAGTGGCAGCAAGCTTCGTTTTGCGCCGCCAGCCTTTATGCGAGCGCTGATGCAAAAACGCATTGGTATCGAGACCATGGACACCCTGGCGGCTTGCCGCACTTACAACATACTGGCAGGCGAAGGCAGGCAAGTGATTGCGGCGCTGCTGATCGGGACGACAAGCTGAGCAGGTTGTCTTTGAGGGTAAAATATAGGGTTGCGCAGGTTGGGTCCAGCCCCAAAAGCACAGCGGTAAACAAAATCAACTTCGTCAGGGTCCTACCAGTATGGCAGTCGTCGTCAATAAACTCCTCCCCGAATTCGAAGCAAACGCAACAGGCGGCGTCAAGGTCTCCAACCAGTCCCATATGGGCAAAGTGGTTGTTTTGTATTTTTACCCCAAAGACAACACCCCTGGCTGCACCACTGAAGCCATGCAGTTCCGTGACCGCTACAAGGACTTTGTCAAAGCGGGTGCAACTTTGTTTGGCGTGTCACGCGACAACATGAAATCGCATGACGAGTTCAAAACCAAGCTCGAACTGCCGTTTGAACTGATTGCCGATACCGAAGAAAAAATGTGCCACATGTTTGGGGTGGTTAAGAACAAAATCATGTATGGCAAAAAGGTCAAAGGCATTGAGCGCAGCACATTTTTGATCGCTGCTGACGGCACGCTGGCTGAAGAGTGGCGCGGCCTGAAGGTGCCGGGTCATGTCGATGAGGTTTTAAAGGCTGTCAAGGCACTGAAAAAGGCGGCCTGAAGCGTTTTAAAACTGTCTTCAGACTTATGCATAATGAATGCATCTTGTCGAGTACACACCACGCTACCCCACCCAAAGCCGCCAGGTTCACCTGGCGGCTTTTCTATTTCTAAACCCAACCAACGATCCCACAGCACATGCCCTTGCCTCCCCCTCCTGCCAAACGCGCTGCTTTGATCTCCCTGGATGGCCTGGACGCACCAGAACGCCAGAGCGCGAAAGCACCAAAAAGCCCTGTAAAACCGGTAGTGACGGCCAAAAACAGCCATCCAGAGGCATTTTTAGAGACTAAAAAGGCCACAAGCCCAATAAAAACGGGCGCAAGCAGCTATAAAAAAGAAGGCAGCCTACCCATGAGCAAGCCTCTGGATGAAGGCACTGATATTCGCGCCCAGTCAAAGGCTTCGCCCAAACCCGTCAAAAAACCAAAACACACAGGCCCGGCCAAGCTGTTTGTGCTGGATACCAACGTGTTGATGCACGACCCGATGTGCCTGTTCAGGTTTGAAGAGCACGACATCTTTTTGCCAATGATTGTGCTGGAGGAACTGGACGGCCATAAAAAGGGCATGACCGAAGTTGCCCGAAATGCTCGCCAGACCAGCCGTTCGCTTGACGCGCTGGCTGGTGCTCAGGGCGCTGACATCACCAAAGGCCTGAAGCTCGACACCACAGGCCACCGCGAAGCCAAAGGCAACCTGCTCTTTCAAACCAAGCCGCTGGACTACACCCTGCCCACAAGCCTGCCGCAGGGCAAGGCCGACAACCAGATTTTGGGCGTGGTCGAAGCACTGCGCAAAACCTACGCCCCGCGTGAGGTTGTGCTGGTGTCCAAAGACATCAACATGCGCGTCAAGGCGCGAGCGCTTGGCCTGGCAACAGATGACTACCAGAACGACAAAACCCTGGAAGATGGTGACCTGCTGTATTCAGGTGTGCTGGCGCTGCCGAATGACTTCTGGACACGACAAAGCAAAACCATTGAAAGCTGGCAACAAGGCAGCTATAACTTTTACCGCATCACCGGGCCAATCGTGGGCAGCCTGCTGATCAACCAGTTTGTGTTTTTTGAAGCGCCCGGCGAACCGCCGCTGTATGCGCGTGTCACTGAAATTCGCGCCAAAACAGCGGTGCTGAAAACACTGAAGGACTTCAACCACCTGAAAAATGCGGTTTGGGGCGTCACCACCCGCAACCGCGAGCAAAACTTTGCCATGAATTTGCTGATGGATCCGGAAGTGGACTTTGTCACGCTGGCCGGCACGGCAGGCAGCGGCAAAACACTGATGGCGCTGGCCAGCGGCCTGACGCAGGTGCTGGACGACCGCCGCTACACCGAGATCATCATGACCCGCGCCACGGTATCAGTCGGTGAAGACATTGGCTTTTTGCCGGGTACCGAAGAAGAAAAAATGGGCCCGTGGATGGGCGCGCTAGACGACAACCTTGAAGTGCTGGGCAAGACCGAAAACGGTTCCGGCGAATGGGGACGCGCAGCCACCAACGAATTGATCCGCTCACGCATCAAGGTCAAGAGCATGAACTTCATGCGTGGCCGGACGTTTTTGAACAAGTACGTCATCATTGACGAGGCGCAAAACCTGACGCCCAAGCAGATGAAAACGCTGATCACTCGCGCGGGGCCTGGCACCAAGATCATCTGCATGGGCAACCTGGCGCAAATTGACACGCCGTATCTGACCGAAGGCTCATCCGGCATGACCTATGCAGTAGACCGTTTCAAGGGCTGGCCACATGGCGGACATATCTCGCTGGCGCGTGGGGAGCGTTCGCGGCTGGCGGATTTTGCGAGCGAAGTTCTCTGAAGCGAGCTTCCTCAACGCAAAAAGCCAAGTCAAATGACTTGGCTTTTTTATTTGTCTGGTGGGAGATGCAAGTTTCGAACTTGCGACCCCTGCAGTGTGAATGCAGTGCTCTACCCCTGAGCTAATCTCCCGCTAACGCTTTCGTTTCCGATCAGCGAAGCCTCAGATTATATGCCGAGTCTCAGGCAGCAGCAGCCCGCCACACGGTCTTGCCTTTGCTGGCCTTGTCGATGTCTGCCAGCATTTTTTCATGCTTCTCCAGCTCGTCATCATTGGCACACAGCAGTGGCAATACAAACTGGCTGAGGTCCATCGCAGGCAAGGTGTCACCGCTCTGGGCCGTACTGCCAGCGTCCATCATCAAAGAGTTTTGCCCGCGCGTGAGGTTGATGTACACATCCGCCAGCAACTCAGCATCCAGCAATGCGCCGTGCAGGGTGCGGCCTGAATTGTCAACTTCGAGCCTGTCGCAAAGCGCATCCAGTGAATTGCGTTTACCGGGGTACAGCTCCTTGGCCATCATCAGGCTGTCGGTGATTTTGCTGACGTGGGCGGTGATCGGGTGCTGACCACAAATTTCCAGCTCCTTGTTCAAAAAGCCCACATCAAACGGGGCGTTGTGAATGATGATTTCAGCACCGTTCAAATATTCAAGCAATTCGCCCGCAATGACGCCAAAGCGCGGTTTGTCTTTCAAAAATTCGTTGCTGATGCCATGCACTTTCAGCGCATCTTCATGGCTGTCTCGCTCTGGGTTGAGGTAAAAGTGCTTGTTGTTACCGGTCAGCTTGCGGGCTACCAGCTCAACACAGCCGATTTCGATGATCCGGTCGCCGTTGTCGGGTGACAGGCCTGTGGTTTCCGTGTCCAGGAAAATTTGGCGCATGGCGTATCTCTAATGCAACTCTTTGGCGTGGTTGATCGTGTACTTGGGTATTTCCACGGTCACATCGGTTTGCGCCAGTATCGCCTGACAGCTCAAACGCGAATTGGGCTCCAGGCCCCACGCGCGGTCCAGCAGGTCGTCTTCGGCCTCATCCGGCGGGTTCAGTGATTTCAGCCCCTCGCGTACGATGACGTGGCAGGTGGTGCAGGCCGCGCTCATGTCGCAGGCGTGCTCGATATTGATTTTGTTGTCTAGTAACGCTTCACAAATGGATGTGCCAGCGGGCGCAGTGATCTGAGCGCCTTGCGGGCAATACTCAGCGTGGGGGAGGATTTTAATGATGGGCACAATAATCTCAAAGATTTAGACAGATTCAATATTCTTGCCAGCCAGAGCCTGTTGAATGCCCCGGTTCATGCGCTCTGCTGCAAACGCCTCGGTGCCCTTGGCCAGCGCCTGGGTGGCAGATTCGATTGCTGCGGCATCGCCATTTTCGCGGGTATCGATGAGGCCAACCACCAAACTGTCAATTTGGGCTCGCTCGTTAGGGCTTAATAAATCGGCATCAGCATCCAGTGCGGTTTTAACGGCCAGCACCATACGGTCAGCATCTAGTCGCGCTTCAGCCAGTGCACGCGAGGCCATGTCAAGTTGAGCGGTTGAAAAGCTGTCTTGCAACATACGGGCGACCTCGTCGTCAGACAGACCATACGATGGTTTAACGTCGATGCGCGCCTCTACACCACTCACTTGCTCTTTGGCATCCACGCTCAGCAGACCATCCGCATCCACGGTAAAGGTGACCCGAATACGCGCCGCGCCAGCCACCATGGGCGGTATGCCGCGCAGCTCAAAGCGGGCCAGACTGCGGCAATCGGCGACCAGGTCGCGCTCGCCCTGCACTACATGCAATGCCAGCGCAGTTTGGCCGTCTTGATACGTCGTGAAGTCCTGCGCCATGGCGGTGGGAATGGTCTGGTTACGCGGCACGATGCGCTCTACCAGACCACCCATGGTTTCAATGCCCAATGACAGCGGAATCACGTCAAGCAACAACAGGTCATGACCCGCATTGTTGCCAGCCAATTGATTCGCAGAAATAGCCGCACCGAGCGCTACAACTTCATCAGGGTTCAGATTAGTCAGCGGCTCGCGTCCGAAAAAGCTGGCGACCGCTTTACGTACCTGCGGCATGCGGGTAGAGCCGCCGACCAGCACCACGCCTTCGATGTCGGTTTTGTCCAGCTTGGCGTCACGCAGCGCTTTGCGCACAGCAGTCAGTGTGCGCTGGGTCAGGTGGGCGGTCGCGGTCTCAAAATCTTCTGCCTGCATGTCAAAGTTGACAGCCGCCCTGGCTAGTTGCACTGAGAAAGCGACGGTGGCGCTGTTTGACAGCGCTTCCTTGCAAGCCCGAGCTGCACGCTGCAAAGCGGCTTTATCAGTAGCATTCAATGTATCGGCTGCCAGCCCTGCTTTGGCCAAAACCCAGTCGACCAGCGCACGGTCGTAGTCGTCGCCACCCAAGGCGGAATCGCCGCCCGTGGCCACGACTTCAAACACACCCTCGGTCAATCGCAGAATAGAAATGTCAAACGTGCCGCCGCCCAAGTCGTAAATCGCAAACACACCCTGGCTCGCATTGTCTAACCCATACGCAATCGCCGCTGCTGTGGGCTCGTTGATCAGTCGTAGAACATTCAGGCCAGCCAACTGAGCAGCGTCTTTGGTGGCTTGGCGCTGCGCGTCGTCAAAATAAGCGGGCACAGTGATCACCGCGCCGAAAATGTCATCATCGAAGGTGTCTTCAGCCCGAAAGCGCAGGGTCGCCAAAATTTCAGCACTGATTTCGACCGGGCTCTTTTCACCCGCTACAGTTTGCAGCGTGACCATGCCGGGTTTGTCAACCAACTGATAAGGTAACTGCGCACGGCTGCCAATGTCGTCAATGCCCCGTCCCATCAGGCGTTTGACAGACGAAATGGTGTTGGCCGGGTCATCGACCTGCGCTGCCAAGGCGGCATAACCAATCTGGCGTTTGTCGCCTTCCAGGTAGCGCACCACGCTGGGCAAAATCACGCGGCCTTCGTCATCGGGCAGACATTCAGACACACCGTTACGCACGCTGGCCACCAATGAATGGGTCGTGCCCAGATCGATGCCGATAGCGATACGTCTTTCGTGCGGGTTAGGCGCCTGGCCGGGTTCGGAGATTTGGAGAAGTGCCATGTCGCTTGAAAAATCTATTGATTTGTTGATTGTTGCAGTTGATCAAGTCGTGCGTCGACTTCAGAGGCAAATCGCTCAACAAACATCAGGGCCCTGACGTGCTCAACGGCTGATTTAAAGTTGTTTTCAGTATCGATTGAACGCTCTATTTTTGATAGCTGCTTGCGCCCGTATTCATTGGTCTGGATTGCTATTTCATCTATATTCTCTGCTGTTTTAGCCTCATCCAGGGCCTCCCGCCACTCGATTTGCTGCATCAGGAACTCTGCAGGCATGGCGGTGTTGTTTTCAGCGTTCACTGGTGCGCTGTTCAGCTCGCACAGGTACGCAGCGCGTTTGAGGGGGTCTTTGAGTCGCTGGTAAGCCTCATTGATACGTACCGACCATTGCATTGCTACGCGCTGGGCGCTGGCGCCTTGCGCTGCAAACTTGTCGGGGTGCGCTTCTTGCTGGAGTTCTTTCCAGCGAGCGTCAATGGCTGCGCGGTTCTGGCTGAACTTTTGCGCTAAACCGAAAAGTTCGAAATCATTCGATTGAAGGTTCACACACGGAAGCTCTCGCCGCACCCACAACGATCGCGCTCATTGGGGTTGAGGAACTTGAAGCCTTCATTCAAACCCTCACGCACAAAATCAAGCTGCGTGCCATCAATGTAGGCCATGCTTTTAGGGTCAACCAGCACCTTGACGCCGTTGTCTTCAAACACCACATCTTCCGGGGCAATGTCGTCCGCGTACTCAAGCTTGTAGGCCAGGCCAGAACAACCGGTGGTTTTGACACCCAGGCGCACGCCGACGCCCTTGCCGCGCTTGGTCATGTAGCGGGTCACGTGGCGGGCAGCGGCGTCGGTCAGGGTTACAGACATTTGGTTTTTCTAGTTTTTACGCAGCAACGGCTTGGGCATGCTTTTGCTTGTAGTCACTGACAGCCGCCTTAATGGCATCTTCAGCCAGGATCGAGCAGTGGATTTTGACTGGCGGCAGCGCCAGTTCTTGCGCGATTTCGCTGTTCTTGATGCTGGCGGCCTGGTCCAGCGTTTTGCCTTTGACCCACTCGGTCACGAGCGAGCTGGACGCAATCGCCGAGCCGCAGCCGTAGGTTTTAAAGCGTGCATCCTCTATCACGCCCGTGGTCGGGTTGACCTTGATTTGCAGCTTCATCACGTCACCGCAAGCCGGCGCGCCGACCATGCCAGTACCAACGCTGTCGTCGCCCTTTTCAAATGAGCCGACATTGCGGGGGTTTTCGTAGTGGTCAACTACTTTTTCGGAATAAGCCATGATATTTACCTCTGTGTTTGGTGAAAAAAGGGCTAATGCGCAGCCCATTGAATCGTCGACAAATCGATTCCTTCTTTAAACATGTCCCAAAGGGGAGACAGTTCTCGCAACTTGGCGACGTTTTCCTTGATCGTGCCAACAGCGTAGTCAATTTCTTCTTCGGTGGTCCAGCGGCCCATCGTCATGCGCAGGCTGCTGTGGGCCAGCTCGTCGCTGCGACCCAAGGCGCGCAACACGTAGCTGGGTTCAAGCGATGCAGATGTGCAGGCAGAACCGCTCGACACGGCCAGCCCCTTGATACCCATGATCAATGACTCGCCTTCGACATAGTTGAAACTCATGTTCAGGTTATGCGGCACGCGCTTTTCGGCGTGGCCATTCAGGAACACTTCTTCAACGTCTTTCAAACCATTCAACATGCGCTGTTGCAGGCCACGAATGCGTTTGTTTTCTTCATGCATTTCCAGTTTGGCGATGCGGTACGCCTCGCCCATCCCCACGCACTGGTGTGTGGGCAGCGTGCCTGAACGCATGCCACGCTCGTGGCCACCGCCGTGCATTTGCGCTTCAAGGCGCACGCGCGGCTTGCGGCGCACGTACAGCGCACCGATGCCTTTGGGACCGTAGGTTTTGTGCGATGTCAAACTCATCAAATCAATGGGCAGCGCGGTCAGGTCAATATCAACACGGCCTGTTGCCTGAGCAGCGTCGGTGTGAAAAATGATGCCTTTTTCACGGCACAGCGTGCCAATGGCAGCCACATCCTGAATCACGCCGATTTCGTTGTTGACAAACATGACGCTGACCAGAATGGTGTCGGGCCGAATCGCGGCTTTCAGCACATCCATGTCCAGCAAACCATCAGCCTGCACGTCAAGATACGTCGCCTCAAAACCCTGGCGCTCCAGTTCGCGGAAGGTATCAAGCACGGCTTTGTGCTCGGTCTTCACGGTGATGATGTGCTTGCCCTTGGTCTTGTAAAACTGGGCTGCGCCTTTGATGGCCAGGTTGTTGGACTCAGTGGCGCCGCTGGTCCAGACGATTTCGCGCGGGTCAGCACCAATCAGCTCGGCGACTTGCTCACGGGCTTTTTCAACGGCGGCCTCAGCCTCCCAGCCCCACGCATGACTGCGGGATGCGGGGTTGCCGAAGTGCTCACGCAACCATGGAATCATGGCATCAACCACCCGTGGGTCGCACGGGTTGGTAGAGCTGTAATCCATGTAGATGGGGAAGTGTGGGGTTTCCATTTGGCTGGTTTACTCAAAGATCAATTAGCGGGCTGGATGGCCGAAAACAACTGTTAATTTCAATCAGTTCAAGACTTTGAAAACGCATTGCCCAGTGCAAACACCGAGTTCGGCGCATTCACACGCATGGGTTTGACCATGGGCTGGGTAAAGATGGCTTTTTTCACCATCGGTGAGTTTTCAACAACCAAGCCTTTGGCAAGTTGCTCGTCGACAAGCTTTTGCAGGCTGACAGAGTCCAGGAATTCAACCATACGGCTGTTCAGCGAAGCCCACAGCTCATGCGTCATGCAGCGCGCGCCCTCGCCCAGGCAGTTTTCTTTACCGCCGCACTGGGTGGCATCAATGGGCTCGTCTACCGACACAATGATGTCTGCTACCGTGATGTCTGCAGCCTTGCGACCCAAGGTGTAACCGCCGCCAGGGCCACGGGTGGACTCCACCAGCTCATGGCGACGCAGTTTGCCAAACAGCTGCTCCAGATAAGACAAAGAAATTTGCTGGCGCTGGCTGATGGCAGCCAAAGTGACGGGGCCGCTGTTTTGGCGGAGACCCAAATCAATCATCGCTGTGACCGCAAAACGGCCTTTTGTTGTGAGGCGCATAACAAGCTCCTTATAGTTAGCTTGACTGTCGTTGTCACTTTTGAAAATGATGTTTCAAAAGAGTTTTTCTCCTCCAGCCGCCCGACGCAACCCTTTTGCCTGCGGGGGAAATGTTGTTATTGAACTGTTCCTGACTAGATTGGTCAAGTATACCAGAAATCAAGGGCAATCACCAGAAATTAAACTGATCAGTAAATATAAATACCAATCGGTAATTATGCACGGATGGGCACAATGTTATCGGTTCCCGGTGCTCCAAAAGCCTGTTCTTTGAGCAGATGAAGTTGGTCGCGCACCCTGGCGGCCTTTTCAAATTCAAGATTTTTGGCATGTTCGACCATCTGTTTTTCAAGTCGTTTGATTTCACGCGACACATCTTTTTCACTCATGTCCTCAACCAGCGCTTTTTGCAGTAGCAGCTTGTCCGCCTCTTTGCCTGACTTTTCGCTGTACACACCGTCAATCAGGTCCTTGATGCGCTTGACCACACTCATTGGCGTGATGTTGTGCTCCAGGTTATGGGCGATCTGCTTGTTGCGGCGGCGTTCGGTTTCACTCATGGCCTTGGCCATGGAGTCCGTGATCTTGTCGGCATACAAAATCGCCCGGCCATTAAGGTTTCGGGCTGCGCGGCCTATGGTTTGAATCAAACTGCGTTCAGCGCGCAGAAAGCCTTCCTTGTCAGCATCCAGAATCGCCACCAGAGACACCTCCGGTATGTCCAGCCCCTCGCGCAGCAAATTGATACCCACCAGCACATCAAACGCGCCCAGTCGCAGGTCGCGCAAAATCTCGACCCGCTCCACCGTGTCCACGTCGCTGTGCAGGTAGCGCACCTTCACACCGTTCTCGCTCAGGTAATCCGTCAATTGCTCGGCCATGCGCTTGGTCAGCGTGGTGATCAGTACGCGCTCGTTTTTGTCCACCCGGATGCGAATTTCACCCAGCACATCGTCCACCTGGTTCACTGCTGGGCGCACCTCGACTTGCGGGTCAACCAGGCCAGTAGGCCGCACCACTTGCTCAACCACTTGGCCGGCATGCTCTTTTTCGTACGCGGCTGGCGTGGCCGACACAAAAATGGCCTGGTGCATTTTGGTTTCAAACTCTTCCAGCTTCAGTGGCCGGTTGTCCAGCGCACTGGGCAGCCTGAAGCCATAGTCCACCAGGTTGTTTTTACGGGCACGGTCGCCGTTGTACATGGCGCTGAGTTGCCCCATCATCACGTGGCTTTCGTCCAGAAACATCACCGAGTCTTTGGGCATGTAGTCGCACAGCGTTGAGGGGGGCGAGCCAGGTGGCGCGCCGCTCAGGTGGCGGGTGTAGTTTTCAATGCCTTTGCAATGGCCAATTTCGCTCAGCATTTCCAGGTCAAAGCGGGTGCGCTGCTCAATGCGCTGGGCTTCAACCAGCTTGCCCTGCTTGACGAAATAGTCAATCCGCTCAGCCAGCTCCAGCTTGATGGTTTCAATCGAGCTCATCACCTTGTCTCGTGGGGTGACGTAATGGCTTTTCGGGTAGACCACAAAGCGCGGCACTTTTTGCCGGATGCGGCCCGTTAGTGGGTCAAACAGTTGCAGCGACTCAATCTCGTCGTCAAACAGCTCAATGCGCAAAGCCAGCTCTGAATGCTCGGCAGGGAACACATCAATCACATCGCCGCGTACACGAAACGTCCCGCGTGAAAAATCCACATCGTTGCGCTGGTACTGCATGCGAATGAGCCGCGCAATCACGTCGCGCTGACCCATCTTGTCGGCCACGCGCGCGATAAACCGCATCTGGGTGTAGTCCTCGGGTGCGCCAATGCCGTAAATGGCGCTGACGGTGGCCACGATGATGGTGTCGCGCCGCTCCAGCACGCTCTTGGTGGCCGACAGGCGCATCTGCTCAATGTGCTCGTTGATGGCCGAGTCTTTTTCAATGAACAAATCGCGCTGCGGTACATAGGCCTCGGGCTGGTAATAGTCGTAGTAGCTGACGAAATACTCCACCGCATTTTTGGGGAAGAACTCACGAAACTCGCTGTACAACTGCGCGGCCAATGTCTTGTTGGGTGCAAACACAATGGCAGGCCGCCCCAGCCGTGCAATGACGTTGGCCATGGTGTAGGTTTTGCCCGAGCCTGTGACGCCCAGCAGGGTTTGAAACACCTCGCCATCGTTCACCCCCTCCACCAGCTTTTCAATGGCTTGCGGCTGATCACCTGCGGGCAGATACGGCTGAAACAGCTCAAACGGCGAATTGGGGAAACTGGCGAATGTGCCCTTGGGCTGGGTGTTATCCACAGCGGGTATGAGATCAATTACTTCTGGCATAAGAACCTCAAAAGACGGTCTGCAAGCACCGTTAAAATCAGGGTAACTCTCTAGCTTACGACCTTTTTAACTTTCAGGAGTCCCCGTGTCACTATTTACCGCCGTCGAAATGGCCCCACGCGACCCGATTTTGGGCATCAACGAAGCTTTTGCGGCAGACAGCAACCCCAACAAAGTCAATCTGGGCGTGGGTGTGTACTACGACGACAACGGCAAGCTGCCCCTGCTGCAGTGCGTACAAGCCGCTGAAAAGCTGATGATGGCGTCGCCCAAGCCGCGCGGCTATTTGCCAATCGACGGCATTGCCGCGTATGACTCAGCTGTCAAAAGCCTGGTTTTTGGTGCTGACAGCGAGCCCGTCAAAAGCGGCCGCGTCGCCACTGCCCAAGGCATTGGCGGCACCGGCGGCTTGAAAATCGGCGCTGACTTTCTGAAAAAGCTCAGCCCCAACGCCAAAGTCATGATTTCAGACCCGAGCTGGGAGAACCACAAAGCCCTGTTCAGCCAGGCCGGTTTTGAAGTCGCCAGCCACCCCTACTACGACGCAGCCAAGCGCGGCATTAATTTTGACGGCATGCTGGCAGCCCTGAACGCCGCAGCGCCCGGCACCATCGCCGTGCTGCACGCCTGCTGCCACAACCCGACCGGTTACGACATCACACCCGCCCAATGGGACCAAGTGATTGCCGTCGTCAAGGCGCGCAACATCACAGCGTTCTTGGACATGGCTTATCAGGGCTTTGGCTACGGCATCAAAGAAGACGGTGCAGCAGTCGCCAAGTTTGTCGCGGCGGGTCTTAACTTTTTTGTGTCAACGTCGTTCAGCAAAAGCTTCAGCTTGTACGGCGAGCGCGTCGGTGCGCTGTCAGTCGTCTGCGCCAGCAAAGAAGAAGCCGACCGCGTACTTAGCCAACTGAAACTGGTCATTCGCACCAACTACAGCAACCCACAAATCCACGGCGCAACAGTCGTAGCCACGGTACTGAATACCCCCGAGCTGCGCGCTCAGTGGGAAGCCGAGCTGACCGAGATGCGCATCCGCATCAAGGCCATGCGGCAAAAGCTGGTGGATGGCCTGAAGACGGCTGGCGTGAAGCAGGACATGAGCTTTATCACTGACCAGATTGGGATGTTCAGCTATTCGGGTCTTAGCAAAGACCAGATGCAGAGGTTGCGCAGTGAGTTTGGGGTTTATGGGACGGATGCTGGGCGGATGTGTGTGGCGGCTCTTAATAGTGGGAATATTGATCACGTCTGTGCGAGTATTGCTAAGGTGGTTTGAGAACGTGTTTGCAGCGGATATCGGGCACGTTTGGTTAAGTCGATCGGCGCTAGTAAATGAAAAAGCATCTACCTAAGCTGGTCTATTTACTAGGCTTAGGGCCGTTGGCCTACTGGCAGAGCTCACTGCGAGCAGCACTGGGGGATTGGCTTTCGCTGCTAGCAATTGTTTGCTACTTGTTGGTACTTCGTTTGATTGGCCAGCTTGCGATTCAGTTAATTGATCTTCGAAAGAAACGCGAAATAGAAAGATTCAATCTTTTGGTCGAAACTCGCAAGCAAGACAAACAATAACGGTCAGAACTCGAGTAAGTCTGTCGAAAACCTCGAAAACACCTAAAAAGGGCTCTTTTTACCTATGCTTTAGGGCTCTAGGCCAATAAATACGGGCGCAAGCAGCTTCTTAATTGATAGCGTTTTGTGCCTTCACGTAGCTGCCGGGGGTTGCCCGGCGGCAACTCACTTTTCTTTTGCTTCGCCAAAAGCAAAGTAAGCAAAAGAAAAGGCGACCCGCAGTCTGAGTCCCTACGCTTCGCTACGGGCAACCTGCGCTGCTCGATTCCGGCGGCGGTCCAAACAACTCGGCTTCGCCTCAAACAAGTTTGGCCCGACGTTCCGCCTCCATCTGCGCTGCTCGGCTCAGCCAGGACGGGTTGGGGAAATCGATTCGGGTTCGGGGAGCATGCAAGCGCGAAGCGCTTGCATGCTACTTTGCATTTGTCTTTTTCTTCCAAACCCGTCCTGGCTGGGCTTGAAAAAGCTGGAGGAGACGGATTAAAAAATCTAGATGTCCGACGGCTGCGAAGCAGACTAGTTTCTAGATTTTCCGGCTCGTTCAGCTTTTTCAAGGAACCGCGAAGCGGCCCAGACTGCGGGTCGCCTTTCTTTTGGTTACTTTTCTTTGGCGAAGCAAAGAAAAGTGACTCGCCGCCGGGCGACTCCCGGCAAACCACGCAGCGTTAACTGCAATCTGCCTTATTAACCATGAGAAATAGCCAAAACCCAATAAATACGGGCGCAAGCAGCTACTAATTAAATAGCAATCAAGGACTAAAAGCCTTAGCCAAAACCCCCTTCAACCGCAAATAAGCCTTCTCCCGAGCCACCGGGTTAGGCCCCACATGCACCCCCTGCCCCGGATTCACGCCGTTCGGCACGTCGGTGCGGACTCGTAGTTGACCTACCGGGCTGTCAAAGTCGTGGTAACTGTCGGCATACACATTAACCTCTGCCCCCACCGCCTGACCCAATGCAATACACGGCCCAGGCGGTGTCCAGTCGTCTTTTTCACCCAGCATCAGCACCAGAGGCGTGCTGGGTTTGTAGCCTGACTTCAATGCTGCCGCGCAGCCTGGGTAAAAGGCTACGGCTACCGCGGGCTTGACGGCTTGGCCGCGTACATCGGCACGGGTGGCGTCGGTGCTTGACAACACCGCGCTGCCGCCATGCGACCAGCCCAGCAGCGCGATACGACCTGGCTGTGCCCACGGCTGGGTGGCGACCCATGCCAATGTGCCGAGTACATCAGCACGGCGCTCGGTTTGGTCTATTTTGCGGGTTCCGATTTTTTGGGTACACAACTCGTTTTCGCCTCGCGGGGTTAGGCTGTCCGGGAAAACCACGTTGTAGCCCTCAGTCACCAGAAGGTCAGCCATGGCCTGGTGCCGGGCATTGAGTTGGCCTTTGCGCGAGCCAACGGTGGCATACAACCCGCCGCAGCCGTGCAACGCTACCACCGTACCCCGACTGGTTTGACCGTTGCTAGATGCTGCCGGATGAAAAACCAGAGCCTTGATCTGCGTGCCGTCCAAACTGCTGAAACTGGCGGTTTGTGCGACTGCTGGCAGGCTGATACCCAAAATCAGGGTGTAAAAAGTCGTTTTTAGCCGATTTTTAAGCATTTTCAGGTGCCTTTTAGCACTCTAAACCAATGAATACGGGCGCAAGCAGCTACTGAATTTATAGCAAATTGATATCGACTTACAGCCGCTCAGTCACCCAGGCCTGTACTGATTTCAACGCATCCGGCAGTTTTGACGCATCGGTGCCGCCCGCCATCGCCATGTCTGCCTTGCCGCCACCCTTGCCGCCGACCTGCTGGGCGACAAAATTGACCAGCTCACCCGCTTTGACTTTGCCGACACTGTCAGCCGTGACGCCAGCGGCAATCTGCACCTTGTCTCCGTCTACAGCAGCGAGCACGATCACGGCAGTTTTCAGCTTGTCTTTGAGCTTGTCCATCGTCTCGCGCAGGGTTTTCGCATCCGCGCCTTCGAGCTTGGCGGCCAGCACTTTGATGCCTTTGACATCCACAGCTTGCAGCATCAGCTCATCGCCTTGGGACGAAGCAAGTTTGCCTTTGAGCGCAGCGACTTCTTTTTCCAGCGTTTTGACGTGGTCCAGAACCTGGTCGATGCGGTTTTGCAGCTCGGCTGGGTTGGCTTTGAGCGAACCTGCGGCGGCTTCGACCGTTGATTCAAGCGACTGCAAGTACGCCAGCGCGTTGCCGCCGGTAACAGCTTCGACCCGGCGCACACCTGCCGCCACACCGCTTTCACCCGTGATTTTGAACAGGCCAATATCGCCGGTGCGGCCCACGTGGGTGCCGCCGCAGAGTTCTTTGCTGCTGCCGATGCTCAAGACCCGAACCTTGTCACCATACTTTTCACCAAACAGCATCATGGCGCCGGTTTTTTGCGCGGCTTCCATGTCCATCTCGCTGGCGTCAGTGGCAGTATTGACCAAAATCTCAGCATTGACTTTCGCTTCAATCTCGCGGATTTGCGCATCTGTCACCGGCGCGTTGTGGGTAAAGTCAAAACGGGTTTTGTCAGCATCGACCAGACTGCCCTTTTGCTGCACATGCGTGCCCAGCACTTCGCGCAGAGCTTTATGCATGAGGTGGGTGGCGCTGTGGTTGCGGATGGTGGCTGCGCGAATGGCGGTGTTGACTTGTGCGGTGACGGCATCGCCCACTTTCAGCGAGCCTTGGCTCACGCTGCCGTGGTGGCCAAAGACATCAGCCTTGATTTTTTGGGTGTCGTCGACTGCAAACACTGCAGCGCTGGAAGAAATTGATCCTTGGTCTCCCACCTGTCCGCCGCTTTCAGCATAAAACGGCGTGGTGCTAAGCACCACGATGCCGTTTTGGCCTGCGTTTAAAGACTGCACAGCTGCACCATCCAGGTAAAGCGCCACGACTTTGGCAGGCTCTTCAAGCAGCGTGTAGCCGGTAAACGGATGACCTGCGCCTGAATAATCAAGCGCCTTGTCCATCTTGAATTTGCCAGCCGCACGTGCCTGGGCCTTTTGCTTGTCCATCGCCAGGTGAAAGCCAGCTTCATCCACGCTCAAGCCGCGCTCGCGGCACACGTCGGCTGACAAGTCGAGCGGAAAACCGTAGGTGTCGTGCAGCTTGAAAGCCACATCGCCAGGCAAGACAGTCGTATCAGCCAGCGCTGCATCCAGAATCGTCATGCCGATTTCAAGCGTCTCAAAAAACCGCTCTTCCTCGACCCGCAGCACATCCATCACCCGCGCGCCGTCGGCCTTCAGGCGGGGATAGGCATCGCCCATCAACGCGACTAAATCCGGCACCAGCTTGTGGAAGAACGGTGTCTTTTTGCCCAGCTTGTAGCCGTGGCGAATGGCGCGGCGAATGATGCGGCGCTGTACATAGCCACGCCCTTCGTTCGACGGGTTCACACCGTCGCTGACCAAAAACGCGGTGGCACGAATGTGGTCGGCAATCACCCTCAAGCTCTTGTTGTTCAGGTCGGCCTCGCCCGTTTCGCGCGATGCCGCTTTTATGAGCGCATCAAAAATATCAATCTCGTAGTTGCTGTGGACGTGTTGCAAGATGGCGGCCAGGCGCTCCAGGCCCATACCCGTATCCACACACGGTGCGGGCAGCTTGACGAGTGAGCCATCGGCCTGCATGTCAAACTGCATGAAAACGTGGTTCCAGATTTCAATGAAACGGTCGCCGTCTTCACCGGGGCTGCCGGGTGGGCCGCCAGGGATGTGCTCGCCGTGGTCGTAAAAGATTTCGCTGCACGGGCCGCACGGGCCGGTGTCGGCCATCATCCAGAAGTTGTCTGACGCGTATTTTTTGCCCTTGTTATCGCCAATGCGCACGATCCGGTCAGCGGGCAAACCGATCTCGTTGTGCCAGATGTCGTAGGCTTCCTGGTCGTCGATGTAGACCGTGGCCAGCAGCTTTTCAGGCGGCAGTTTGTAGACTTTGGTCAGCAGTTCCCAGCCCCACAGCAATGAGTCACGCTTGAAGTAGTCGCCAAAGCTCCAGTTACCCAGCATTTCAAAAAACGTGTGGTGGCGCGCGGTGTAGCCTACGTTTTCCAGGTCGTTGTGTTTGCCGCCTGCACGCAAACAAGCCTGTACGCTGGCCGCGCGCACGTAGCTGCGTTTGTCAGTGCCCAAAAACACGTCTTTGAACTGCACCATGCCGGAGTTGGTGAACATCAGCGTTGGGTCGTTGCCTGGCACGAGTGACGATGAAGGCACAACGGCATGGCCGCGCTCGGCATAAAAGTCGAGAAATGATTTGCGGATGTCTGCAACGGAAATGACGGTGGAATTGCTCATGGTGTGCCAGTGTGGGTGCAAGCTACTCTGAGAAAGAGCGCTGGACTGCCCGTGAATACTTGATGTGACTAAACCCATGATTATAAGTTTGACCTATCCCACGCAAGACAGCGAAAAACCCGCTAACAGGCTATGCTTAAAAGCTGCGAAAAATGCCAGCCCGGCATGCGAAAAATGAAAGACCTCCTCATGGACATGAAGACCGCCCCACTGTCATTGCTCAACGACCCCAGCCTGCTTAAAACCGATGCGCTGATCAACGGCCAGTGGGTTGCGGGCACGGCTCGCTTTGACGTACACGACCCCTCGAACGGCAACAAGCTGGCCGACGTGGCCAACCTGGGCCCGAAAGATGCTCAAGCCGCCATTGCCGCAGCCAACGCCGCCTGGCCCGCCTGGCGTAAAAAAACCGGCAAAGAGCGCCATGCGATTTTGATGAAGTGGTTTAACTTGCTGATCGCCAACGCCGACGACCTGGGCCGCATTTTGACGGCTGAGCAAGGCAAACCGTTTGCCGAGGCCAAAGGCGAAATCGTTTACGGCGCGAGCTTTGTGGAATGGTTTGCCGAAGAAGCCAAGCGCGTCAATGGTGAGACCTTGCCCCAGTTCGACAACAACCGCCGCCTGATGGTGATCAAGGAATCCATTGGGGTGTGCGCAGCGATCACGCCGTGGAACTTTCCGCTCGCCATGATCACCCGCAAGGTCGCGCCCGCCCTGGCCGCTGGTTGCCCGGTGGTCATCAAACCGGCTGAACTGACGCCTTTGACTGCGCTGGCAGCGGCTGAGCTGGCCTTGCGTGCTGGCATCCCTGCAGGCGTGCTGAATGTGCTGACGGCTGACAGCAGCAATTCGATTGCGATTGGCAAGGTCATCTGCGACAGCCCCGTGGTGCGGCATTTGAGCTTTACCGGCTCCACCGAAGTCGGCCGTATTTTGATGGCGCAAAGCGCACCGACCATCAAAAAACTGTCGCTTGAGCTGGGCGGCAACGCGCCGTTTATCGTGTTTGACGATGCCGATGTGGATTCTGCTGTTGAAGGCGCGATGGCCAGCAAGTACCGCAACGCAGGCCAGACCTGCGTGTGTGCCAACCGCATTTATGTGCAAGACGGGGTGTACGACGAATTTGTGGCCAAGTTTGCCGCCAAGGTCAAGGGCCTGAAAGTCGGCAACGGTTTTGCAGAAGGCGTCACAACAGGCCCGCTGATTGAGGATGCCGCTGTTGACAAAGTCGCCCGGCATGTCGCCGACGCGTTGGCCAAGGGCGGCAAACTGCTGGCTGGCGGCCACAAGCTGGACGGCCAGTTTTTTGATCCGACGCTGATTGGAGACGCCACCGCCGACATGGCATGTGCAAGGGAAGAAACCTTCGGTCCGTTTGCACCAGTGTTCAGGTTCAAGGCCGAGCAGGAAGCCATTGACGCGGCCAACAACACCGAGTTTGGCCTGGCCAGCTACTTTTACAGCCGCGATGTGGGCCGTATCTTTCGCGTAGCTGAAGCGCTGGAATACGGCATGGTCGGCATCAATGTCGGCGTGCTGGCCACTGAGCATGTACCGTTTGGCGGCGTCAAGCAGTCCGGCCTGGGCCGCGAAGGCTCAAGCCACGGCATGGACGAATACATTGAGATGAAATTTTTGTGCTTAGGTGATATTCAGAAGTAAATCGAATGATGCGCCGTTGCACGGATTTTTTTATTTATTCTCAAGGGGTGGTTGATGACAGTGCGCGTTTCGTTCGAGCCAGGCAATCTGGCAGTAGTGCGTAGCAGTGGCGTTATCAAGCGCAATGAAGTTGATATTGCCAAGCATCTGATTCACGATCACATCGTGGCGCACGGCAAAGTGTGTGCCTTGATGGTGATCGAAGATGGCTTTTTGAGTTTTGAACCGCAGGCCACCTGGGAAGATATAGAAGTAGACGCGGTCATTCAACCAAATATTATTCGTCTGGCGCTGGTTGGTGACCTTCGCTGGCGTGATCAGGCAGTACTGTTTTTTATGACTGCGGTTGCATCTTTCCAGATCGAGTATTTCAGAGCCTGTCAGAAATTTTGTGTTTGAGGCATACCATTCCCCCAAAGGAGTTACATGCCCCGCACTACAACCAAGTCCGCTGTCAGCGGCAAATCGGCACAGCCGCAAATTTCAGCCAAGCTAC
>JBILXX010000104.1:0-11623 GCA_044378095.1 Polaromonas sp. | reverse complement strand
CATGGGCGCTCACCAAGTTCATGATTCAATACCCTGATCTTGCAGCCTTTTAGGCGGTGCCCGCAACTTTTTTTACCTCACGTAGCGGTTAATTCGGCTGGCTTGCGGAATTCTGCAAGTCCCTCGTAAATCAATGCTTTGAAGCACTGATTCGCTTGTCTTTTAATTGAGAATGGTTATCATTAAGATATTGATCGCGCAGCTGGCGCTAACAGGCTAACAAAACATGAACACAACCTCATTGCTCCCAACCACCAACAGCACAGACAATGCCCAGGTACAAGCCAAGGCCTCGCAGCTTTGCTTGAGCAGCACCGAAATACTTCGCGGCCAGAAGGCCGTAGAGATCAATCACAACGGATCAACCTACAAACTGCAAGCGACACGCCTGGGCAAGTTGATCCTGACGAAATAGTTTCATCGTGGGGCGACCGGGGCTAATGTGCCCGAGGGTCGTTTTTGCCAGCCACCAACTTGCCTTGCGTCAACACCAAACAGATTGGGCGAAGCAGGTCATATAGCCAGGCTTTTTTTAACCTATAAACCAATAGCGGCAATGCCCGCGCGCGCAATTTGCGCGTCTTCGTTCGACTTGACGCCGCTGACGCCAACAGCGCCGATGCACTGGCCGTCTTTCATGATCGGCACACCGCCTTCGAGCATGCCCTGGATGGTGGGCGCGCTTAAAAACGACATCCGGCCACCGTTGATGACGTCCTCATAAACTTTGCTTTCACGTCGACCCAGTGCAGCCGTGTTGGCCTTGGCGGGGGCGATGTGGCTGGACACGGGCGGCGCACCGTCCAGGCGCTGCAGGTGCAGCAAATGGCCGCCATCGTCAACGATGGCAATCGTCACGGCCCAGTTGTTTTTCAGGGCTTCGGCTTCAGCCGCAGCGGCGATGGCTTTGATGTCTGAAGATTCGAGGGTATGTTTTGTTTTCATGGGTGTGCTCAGGTTAAAGAAGTTTTAAGCATACGCAATAAATGCCCACAACAGGGCGATACCCCTGTATTTTCCTGACAAACCCTCAAATAAATCCTTACGAAAAATAGGAGGTCGCAGCCCGCAAACCATTGAAATCCTTCGACGGCACCTTAAAATAACGCTTGTCAGCATTTGCTGGATTACCGGAGTTCACTCTCATGACTGAAAACGTTCAAACCATTGGCTACGGCACAACATCGCCAGCCGAGCGCAACAAGGTTTTGCGAAACACTTACTGGCTGCTGGCTCTGAGCCTGCTGCCTACTGTCCTGGGTGCCTACATTGGCGTGGCCACAGGCATCACCGCTGGGCTGTCGGGCTTCATGGGGCTGATCGTCTTCATGGCGGGTGCTTTCGGTTTTATTTACGCCATTGAGAAAACCAAAAACTCAGCCATGGGCGTGCCTGTGCTGCTGGGCTTTACCTTCTTCATGGGCTTGATGCTGTCGCGCATGATTGGCATGGTGCTGGGCTTTAGCAACGGCGCTTCACTCGTGATGACGGCGTTTGCAGGCACAGCGGGTGTCATGGTGGTCATGGCGACACTGGCCAGCGTCATCAAGCGCGACCTGAGCGGCATGAGCAAATGGCTGTTTGCAGGTGCGCTGGTCATCATGGTGGCTGCCATCATCAATGTGTTCATTGGCTCGACTGTCATGATGGCTGTCATCAGCACGCTGGCGATTGCTGTGTTCAGCGCATTTTTGCTGTATGACCTGAAGCAGGTGATGGACGGCGGCGAGACCAACTACATCAGCGCCACGCTGGCGATTTACCTGGACTTGTTCAACATCTTCCAGAGCTTGCTGGCACTCCTGGGCATTTTTGGTGGTGACCGCGAATAAGCGATCCCGCCAACAACAAGAAAGAGCCTTCGGGCTCTTTTTTTATGCCCGGTCAAAAACCGCGATGCTCTCCACATGCGCGGTATGCGGGAACATGTTGACCACACCTGCTGACGAGCAGTGATAGGCCCCACTTTGCACCAGCGTGCCGGCGTCACGCGCAAGCGTGGCCGGGTTGCAGCTGACGTAAACGATTCTTTTGGGCAGGGTCCAGTCGCCCAGCTGCAGGCTTTGCTGGTGAATGCCGTCGTCGCACGGTACACCTGTGACCAGCTGCTGGTGCAGCGCTGCCAGCGATTTGAAGAGCTCAAACGCGCCTTCACGCGGCGGGTCAACCAGCCATTTGTCAGCCATGCCGTCTTTGACCAGCATCGCAGGCGTCATTTCAAACAAATTACGCGCTACGAATGTAGTAGCTGCTTGCGCGCGTATTCGTTGGCCTGAAGACCTATTTGACACATCATTTTCACGCGCACGGGCGACCAGCACCTCGCTGCCCTCAATGCCCAGCACCTCACGCGCGCGTGTTGCCAAAGGCAGTGTGAAGTTACCCAAGCCGCAAAACCAGTCAATCACCCGCTCATGCGGCTGCACGTCCAGCAGGCGCAGCGCACGCGACACCAGCACCTGGTTGATGTGGGGGTTGACCTGGGTGAAGTCGGTGGGTTTGAACGGCATCACCACGCCAAACTCGGGCAGCGCGTAGCTGAGCTGCGGCACGTTTTCATCCAGCAACGCAACGGTTTCCAGCCCGCCGGGTTGCAACCACCATTGCAGGCCAGGGTGGATGGCGGCAAAGGCACGCAGCCTGGTTCTGTCGCCCTCGCTCAGGTCTTCCATATGCCGCAGCACCAGCGCGGTGATGCTGTCACCACACGCCAGCTCAATCTGCGGCACGGTTTCTTTCGCGTCCAGGCTAGCAATCAGCGCGCGCAGCGGCAGCAGCATGTTGCTGACGTGGGGCGGCAGTACCGGGCAGTGGCTCATGTCGGTCACAAAGCTGCTTTTGCGCTCATGAAAGCCGACCAGTACCTCGCCCTTTTTGCGCACATAGCGCACCGACAAACGCGCCCGGTAGCGGTAGCCCCAGGCCGGGCCTTCAATGGCTCGCATCAGGTGGTCGGGTTTGACTTTGCCAATGTGCTGCAGGTTGTCCTCCAGCACCCGCTGCTTGACGGCGACTTGCGCGCCAATGTGCAAATGCTGCATTTTGCAGCCACCGCAAGCCCCGGTGTGCAGACCAAAGTAGGGGCAACCGGGTGTCACGCGCTGCGACGATTCGCGGTGAATCTGCATCGCGATCGCTTTTTCAAACGACGGCTTTTTGCGGTACACATTGGCCGTGACAACCTCATAAGGCAGCGCGCCTTCAATGAAGACAACCTTGCCATCAGCGCGGTGGGCAATGCCCTGCGCCTCAATGTCGAGTGACTCGACTGTCAGCAGGTCAGGCGGGTAATCTTTGGCCGCAGGCGTCAGTGAGTTATTGGGCACCGGCACTTATCTGGCAGGCAAATAGCGGGCCGGGTCCACCGGTTTGCCCTGGCGGCGGATCTCAAAGTGCAGCTTGACGCGGTCGGCGTCGCTGTTGCCCATTTCGGCAATTTTTTGACCCTTTTTCACCGACTGGTCTTCCTTGACCAGCAGCGTCTGGTTGTGGGCGTAGGCGGTCAAAAACGTGTTGTTGTGCTTCAGGATAATCAGGTTGCCGTAACCCCGCAGGCCCGCCCCGGCGTACACCACGCGGCCATCGCCTGCGGCAATGATCGGGTCACCCACCTTGCCGTCAATGTCCAGGCCCTTGTTTTTGACCTCGTCAAAACCGGCAATCAGCTTGCCTTGCGCAGGCCAGATCCAGGCGATGTCGTCTTCAGTGGCTGCGGGCTGTGGGCTGCTGGCAGACGCTGCGGGGGCTGATGCCGCGCTGGCAGGCCGCCCAGGGGCCGCAGCGGTTGTGGTGGTCAAGGTGCCAGATGTGACGGGTCGGGTCACAACTTGCGTGTTGTCAACGCCGGGCGGCACAACCCGCAGTACCTGACCAACTTCAATCAGGTTGGGGTTTTCAAGGTTGTTCCAGCGCACGATGTCGCGAAAGTTCTGGCCGGTTTCAAGCCCAATGCGGATCAGCGTGTCGCCGGGTTTGACGGTGTAGTAGCCGGGTTTGCCAGCGTTTTCAAAGCCAGGCGGTTGCTTGACGTCTGGACTGACAACGGGTGCAGGCGCTGTGGGCCGTGAGGTAGCCGTGCCCCGGTCTTCAACAGGTGCAGGGCCCAACGGACGTGAACCGCAGCCCACCACCAGCAATGTCGCAACCGTCAATGCGGCGCACCGCAAAGCCAATGAGATTGAAGAACGCATTTTTTCCTGCCTTTTTAACGGGAGCTCTGGTTGTTAACCACTAACTTTTAACTTGTGCCTGATTTTAAAGGTACAAAGTGAACCGCTTCCAGCAAGGTCTGGGTCAGGCCGCGTTCTGTTTTGTCTACCACCACCAGCGCTTGGGCACCATTGGCAGCCTGCAGGGGCGCTACCAGCCGTCCGCCCACCGCCAATTGGTCTAGCCACGCCTGGGGCAAAGCTTCGCCCCCGGCAGCGGCAATGATGGCTGCATACGGCGCGCCCTTGGCGTAGCCCACCATGCCGTCGCCAAACAGCAGATGCAAATTGGCCACCCGCAAGGGGCGCAGGTTGTCGCGGGCTCTGTCGTGCAGGCCGCGCAGGCGCTCAATGCTGTAAACCTCAGTGGCCAGCTGCGCCAGCAGCGCCGCCTGATAGCCGCAACCGGTACCAATTTCCAGCACCCGGCCCAGTTTGCCGTCACAGTTTTTTACCAAAAGCTCCAGCATGCGGGCCACCACATTGGGCTTGCTGATGGTTTGGCCCAGGCCAATGGGCAGGCTGGTGTCTTCATAAGCCTGGTTCACCAGCGCTGAATCAACAAAACGATGCCGCTCAACCTGCCCCAAAGCCGTCAGCACACGGCTGTCTAGCACGCCCTGCGCCGCCAGCTTTTGCACCATGCGGGCGCGCACGGCCTGAGAATCAAGCCCTAAACCCGTTGAAACTGGCTTTTGAAGCTCTTTTGATGGATGTTTTAGGCCTGTAGCGCCCATTTCACGGGCGTAACCAGCTACTATTTTAGTAGCGCCTGTCTGGCTGGCAGCCGCAGGCATGCGCAGCGGGAAACCCGGCCTCTTGGGCGCGTCACCGGCCTTCATGCGCCGCTGGACTCCAGCTTGGCCATTCGCTCGGCCCAATGCGGCAGTTGCGCGTGTTCGGTCAGGTCCACATGCAGCGGCGTGATGCAGACATGGCCTTGAAGCGCGGCATGAAAGTCTGTGCCCACGCTGTCGTCTTTGGCAGCGCCGGCACCGCCTATCCAGTACATGGTCTCCCCACGGGGGCTGGTTTGGGTGATGACTTTTTCAGCAGAATGGCGCCGGCCCAGGCGCACGACCTTGCTGGCTTTAAGTTCTGCATCTGGCAAATTGGGGATGTTCACATTCAGCAGCCACGGGTGGCCGGGCTTGGCAATCGACGGCATCAGTTGCTGGACCAGGGCCCGCGCGCGCCTGCCAGCCGCATCAATGTGAGCCCAGCCTTTTTCGGTCTGAGAAAACGCAATCGCCGGGATGCCAAACAAGTACCCCTCCATCGCCGCGCCCACCGTGCCTGAATAGATGGTGTCGTCGCCCATGTTCGCGCCATTGTTGATGCCGGACACCACCAGGTCTGGCTTGTAGCCCAGCAAGCCGGTCAGCGCGATATGAACACAGTCAGCCGGCGTGCCATTGATGTATCTGAAACCGTTGGCCGCCGTCTGCACATACATGGGCGTGTGCAGCGTCAGCGCGTTGGACTTGGCACTGTTGTTCTGCTCGGGTGCCACCACCTCCACGTCAGCGATGTCTTTTAAAGCCTCGTACAAAGCCACGATGCCTGTGGCTTGATAACCGTCGTCGTTGGAGATAAGAATTTTCATGTTTTGATTCTAGGTGACGGGCAAGACAAAGGTGACACGCGTGGGCAATGGCTGCGCTGTAATTTACCTATGATGACGCATCAAAAACCCTCAATGGAGAACACCATGCATGCCTGGCTTTGCGAAAACCCCACCGGCGTAGATGCCCTGACGTGGCAAGAGCTGCCCACCCCCACGCCCAAAGCCGGCGAGGTGCTGATCGAGATCAAGGCCGCATCGCTGAATTTCCCCGACCTGCTGATTGTGCAGAACAAGTACCAGATGAAGCCGCCCCTGCCCTTTGTGCCCGGGTCTGAATACGCTGGCGTGGTGCAAGCCGTGGGGGAAGGCGTCAAGCATTTGGCTGTCGGCCAGCATGTCGCTTGCCTGTCAGGCACAGGCGGCTTTGCCACCCACACCATCGCACTGGCTGCGCTATGCATGCCGTTACCGGCGGGTTTCCCGTTTGTGGATGCAGCGGCCTTCATCATGATTTACGCCACGTCGCACCACGCGCTGGTGGACCGCGCGCAACTCAAGGCCGGTGAAACCGTGCTGGTACTGGGCGCAGCAGGCGGCGTGGGCACATCGGCAATTCAAGTTGCCAAAGCCGTTGGCGCACGCGTGATTGCCGCCGCATCCACCGACGAAAAATGCGCGCTGTGCAAGTCCATCGGTGCGGACGAAACCATCAACTACACCACCAGCGACTTGCGCGAACAAATCAAGCTGTTGACAGCAGGCAAAGGCCCCGACGTGGTGTACGACCCGGTCGGCGGCGACTACACCGAGCCCGCTTTCCGCTCCATTGCCTGGCGCGGGCGCTACCTGGTGGTGGGTTTTGCGTCGGGCCCCACGCCGTCATTGCCGCTGAATTTGCCGCTGCTCAAAGGCGCATCTATCGTCGGCGTGTTCTGGGGCGGCTTTGCCAAGGCAGAGCCCAAAGCCAACGCCGCCATGATGGCCGAGCTGGCCACCTGGTATGCCCAGGGCAAGATCAAGCCCGTGATCGACAGCACCCTGCCGATGAGCGAGCTCAAAGCCGCCTATGCGCACATGGGTTCGCGCGGGGTGAAGGGCAAGCTGGTGATGGTGAATTAATCACCCAGCCATACCCCGCAGGCCGGGGCGGTGAATGCGCGCAGCGTCTGCACGACATTGGCGGCTCTGGCAATATCAAACCATGACTGAGTTAAGCCAGGATACCTGCCCCACCCTCACCGTGCTTTACGACGGTGCCTGCCCCCTGTGCCGCCGTGAAATTGGCGTGTATCAGGGCTTGCAGCCCGTCAACGCCGGGCAGACGCTGGCGTTCGCAGACGTCAGCCTGCTTGACACCGTGCTGCCGCCCGGCGGCGTGCGCAGCGACTATCTGGCGCGCTTTCATGTGCAGCGGGCCGATGGGCAGGTTGTCAGCGGTGCAGCGGCTTTTGTGGCACTGTGGGCCACCCTGCCCGGCTGGCGCTACCTGGCCATGGCCGCCCGCTTGCCGGGTGCGACGCCGCTGCCGGAGGTGGTGTACACCGCGTTTTTGCGCATCAGGCCGCAAATGCAGGGCATTGCCAAAGCTTTTGAAGCACCGCGTGTGTCCAAAGCCCTGGCGGGCGACTTGCGGTCAGACCAGGCGGGTGAAACCGGCGCGGTGTGGATCTACCGCGGCTTGCTGGCTGTGTCGCGTGACGCTGGCGTGCGCGAATTTGCCCAGCGCCATTTGGTCACCGAGCAAGGTCATTTAGACAAAATCAACGCCGTGCTGCCGTGGCCCCAGCGCAGTCGCCTGCTGCCCGGCTGGCGCGTGGCCGGTTTTGCCACCGGCGCCCTGCCCGCCCTGTTTGGCCCGCGCGCCGTGTACGCCACCATTGCAGCGGTTGAAACCTTTGTTGACCAGCACTACCAACACCAGATCGACAAACTGCAAAACCAGCCCGAACACGCCAAGTTGTTGGCCCTGCTGCGCGAATGCCAGCAAGACGAATGCGAACACCGCGACGAGGCACTGGCCCATCAAACCCAGCCGCCCGGCTGGCTGCTGCGCGCCTGGTGCAAGCTGGTGGGCAGCGGGTCAAGCGCTGCGGTGGAGCTGGCGCGGCGCATTTAGGCATTTCAGACGCTATGTTATTTGTAGCTGCTTGCGCCCGTATTTATTGAATTACAGCCACTTTTAGTATCTGAAAACGGCTTTTTAAAGCTGTTTTAGGGCTAGAAAGGCTTTTCTTAAATGCTGTTTCCATCGTGTTTTTACCCATCTTTTAGGCCTCTAGCCCAATGAATACGGGCGCAAGCAGCTATTGAAGTAGCACGTCTGAAATCACCGGGCTGCGCGGCTTCTTGCGCAGCTCCGGTGGATTGATGGGTTATGCGTACTTGCTGTCATTTTGGTACCGACTTGAGATACTCAATTACATCCTGACGCCCAACAAACGAAGCCGCATTGACAGTGTTTGGAGTTTGCTTGGCGCCATTTGCTACTAGGAGCTTAATGATTTCCATTGAGCTTCCGATAGCAGCAGCATCAATTGGGCTACCCTCGCCGGGTTTGAAATAGTCTGCCTTGGCGCCCTTAATAAGCGCGGCTCGTATGGTGTCAATATCGTTATATCGAGCTGCCGAAATGAGTAGCTTCGTAGGCTCATTCTCACGATATAACTCCTCGCGTGAGAAATTTAGTTCGGGAATGATCTGACCCGGAGCCGGTCCAATGACAAGCCTACCGCCTTGGCCGACGCTATAGGGTGGAACGGCGAGATTGAAGGATGGAGTTGACTCTGCCCGTGATAAGCCCAAAACTTTCCCCGCAGCGTCAAATTGCGCGCCGGTGCACGGGTCGCGAAAAATTACGTTTGGTGTTGTTCTCTTCTTTGGATCGATGAACGTAAGCGAGCATCCTGACCCTGGCCCCCATCCAGCTATAACCATTAGCTCTTTGTCGATAGATCTGAAGGGATACTTCTGTCCGATCGGTTGTGACAGCAAGAGCAATCTGGCCCAGACAGCAGAACTGGATGAACCCTACTCACTGCGAGTAGAAGCGCGAAGGTTGTTGCCACGAGAATCTACGAGCCCAGTGTTTTGCGCTGCGTCAATTGCAGCAATGTCTGAAGTGGTTCGGCGATACACGAATACCGGGCGTCCGACGTACTTTATCGCCAGCAACTCTCCAGCGACTAGGTTTCTCACATCGACAGAAACGCCCTGCCTAGCCTCAAGCAGTCCTTTTTGAATATACGAGTCAGGGAAACCATCAGCGAGTGCTTGGAATGCAAACGAGCAGAGCGCCACCACAAATAGGGCTTGTGACATTGGAGTTTGGTTACGGATTGGACGCATAACGTTGAAGCTCAGCCGCCGCCGGAGGCGGTCGGCTGGAGCGAAGGGTTAGGTTTCACTGCGGCAGCCCATTGATGGCGATGCGAATGATTGCTGCTAAAACAAAGAAAATCGCTGTCGCAGCCACAGATAGAAGCCCGGTGAGCGCGAATCGGGTTCCAGTTGATTTGTTGGTTCGAAAGATTCTCGTATTTGCGTAAGCGGCAGACATGCCGATGAGGGCCCCAAGCCCGCCGCCAACGAAGAGCAAAATAATCGGAGCGCCGGTCCAAGCATACTCATACCATTTCAGCTTCGGCGCGAACGCAAGTACCTCGTTTCCGAGCTTGAGTTGTGGGATCGGGTCGAGAAAGTTGATCTTCAATTCCGCCATGACTGATTGGCCGGAATCGTCGGTCAGAGAGTATTTCCCCTTTACCCGCTTGATAGGTATTCCATCGACCAACACCTTGGCCGAGGAGACGAAGCCTGCGGGCTGAACGGAGAGGCGCTGACGGATGAAGGTTGCGTGGGGAACAGGGATTTCAACAGGGATTTCCATTGGGCGGCGTGATGAAGTTAATTTGTGAGGCCTAATGTAACATACACCGCAAAACCTGCGGTATAACATGGCAATTTACCCCTAAAAAAATTAGGTTTTTACATGCAAGGCGTGAATAGTTCGCTCCAATAAAAATAGCAGCAAACCCTGCACGTTTTAGTGACTGATTTTTATTAAACATTCAAGGATTTTGCCCTTTTTGCAAAGCTGGCTGAAACCATTCACCGCCTGACACACAGGCTGGCGTTTGGCGCTGCCTTTTGCAGTGCTGCCCCAAAATACATCAGGCTCACACCCGCACATGACGCTGCAGCTTCGCAAATGGCACAAGGCCGGCTGGTTGAATACAGCACGCTGCCCGCCAAATTTTTGCGCCCCAGGCGACGCTGCGCATCGGCAATGGCGACACGTTCGGCATGCGCATCGGGGTTGTTGTCTTTGACGACACGGCTGGGCCCTTCGCCCACCAGCTTGCCGCCCAGGACCAGCACAGCGCCATAACTCTGGTCACCCCAGGACTCGGCCAGTTGCAGCATCCGCTGTGCGGCCTGTTGCCATTGCGGGTCGGGGTGTTCAGGCCTGGCCAACACGGCCGAGACGCCCGTGCAAAGCACCGCCGTACCAGCAACAGCTTGAGCCATCACTTTGCGTCGGCTGGTCATGGCAGCAAGCTCAGCCGCCGGGGCGCCTGGCTGCTGCCTGCGTCCCATTGCCACAGCGCACCGTCGCGGGTGCGGGCCAGGGTGACGGTATCGCCAGCGGCGACGTCTGTCACGTTGTCGAGCAGCCTGGCAGGCTCTATCGCAAAGCCTGCGCCCCAGGCCCAGAGGCTGCCGTCAGCACGAATCGCCAGCGAATGGCGTGAGCCAGTGGCAATGGCGACTGCACCCTGAAAAATCGCGCCCCAGCGATCAGCCTTGTCACCCAGGCCGTGGGACGACAGCGGACCAAAGCGGTTACCGCCCGTGCCCATCACGGTGCCGTCGCGCCGCAGGTAAATCCCATGCCCGGTATGGGCGCGTACGGCGAGCGCGTCCTGCGCGGTGGCTACGAAATTGTTGGTGGCGGTGAGCTTGCCATCGCCATACTGGCCGCGGTGCGCCAGGCCCTTGGCATACAGTGCGCCGCCCTGGCGGATGTAGTAGTCTGCACTGTCGCCAATGCACACGTCAATCACGCCCTCTGCAATGCGCTGTGCCGCTGCGCCTGTGCTGTGCCACAAGGCGCCTGCGTTATCAATCGCAAACCAGCCCGACGCGCCAGCGGCAAAGCGCTTGACGCCGCGTATCAGCGTGGTGGCGCGGGTGGGCTGGTCCGTCCAGGTCTGGAGCGTGCCGTCAGCCAGCAGGGCAAAAAACGCCTTGTCGCTCACACCCAGTTGCACCACACCCGCCATCATGCGCACCGGCTGGCCGCGCCCCAACCAGCCGTAAGCCACTTGGCCTTCAAGCGCCATGTGGCGGTCGTAATAAGACGCCAGGCGGTGGCCGGAACTGTCGGCTTGGGCTGAGGTGGCGGTGGTCATGAGCGTGAGGGCTAAAACAATGATGCGCAACGGCATGGCACATGCGCCAGCCATGACTGATGAAAATGTTCTGCGAAGGTCATGCACTGGATTCAAGCATCGTTCGTCGTGTTGCATGGGGAGTTAACCGGAGTTTGAGCCCATTATTCCGCTTAAAAACCAGGCCATCAAGTCGCTGGCACGGTGTCAGCCTGTGGGAGCGTCTGAAAAGCTGTTTTTGATCCGTTTTCAGGTGTATTTTAGGCCTCAAGACCAATAAATACGGGCGCAAGAAGCTCCTTAAATCATAGCGTTTTGGAATGGTTTGAGTCTGCCGCTAGTGTAGTGTTGCATATGTATTGAACTTTTATATGAACATCCACTCCAAAGCTGATTACTTCAGTTTAGAGGGATAGCAAAATGAACAATCGCAGGGTAGTAGTCGACTTTGGCCAAGA
>JBILXX010000103.1:0-11778 GCA_044378095.1 Polaromonas sp. | reverse complement strand
AGTATTGGGGAATTGTGTACCTTCGTTGGTGTTGTTGTTGATGATGGTGACGGCGCCGTTCTTCACGCCCGCCACACCTGCCGTGACGTTGCCTATGCTGCCCTGGCCTGCAACATTTGCGTTGTCTCGGGCATTGGCGACGTAGACACCTCCTTGACCGGTGAGGTCGCCTGTGTTCAGAATGCCATTGGTGGACGTGACTTTTAACAAACCGCCTGCGAGAAGACTTCCGGTATTGAGGGTGTTGAACGAGAAAAGCTCCAACCCTCCGGTTGCCGAGTAGTTAAACAGGTTGTTGCCAAAGTTGGTGATGCTGCCGCGCGCCGCGCGCACCGTGATGTTGCCGGTCGGGCTGGTACTGGTGATAGTACGCAGGCCGCTGACGTTATTTGTGGTACCCGTGCCGCCTTCGGCTGCCTGCACCAACACGTTGCGTGCGGCGGTGATGGTGGGGGCGGTACCAACGCCATCGGTACCGGTGCCGCTGCCGGTGATGCTGCCGGTGGTGCCTGTTACGCGCAGTTCAACATTACCGCTGGCAGAAGCAATCGCGCTGTTGGCCAATACGCTCACACCAGTTTGCCCCAGCACTGTAATCGCTTGAGATCCGGTGAGGTTGCCAATGGTTACGCTCCCGCCCGTTGATTGAATACTGACTGCCCCCCGCCCCTGCACATCCGCCGTAGTGACATTACCCGGTGCCGTCAGGGTGATGTTGTTGGCCACCACCGTGGGCGCCAGCGTCAGACTGCCGCTACTGGTGGACTGGAGCGACAGGCTGCCTTGCAGCGAGAGCACGCCGGAGGCATCGCCAGCGTTACCTGATGCGTTGGTGAAAGTAGCCGCAGCATCGGTGCTGATGTTGCCGGTTGCGGTCAGTACGATGTCGGCCAGGGTGGCTTCGAGCGTATCTTCGTAAATTGTCGAGCCGTCTGCCGCACCGACACCCGAGCCGCCTTTAATGGTAAGCGTGGCCGGGTCAAGCAGCAGCGTGCCGAGCTTGCCCTGCGGTGCGCGCAGGTCTGCGGTGCCGCGGTAGGTCAGGCTTTCTTTGCCTGAAACCTCCACCTGACCACCATCACCGCCGCTAGCACCGCCTTTGGCCTCAATATGGCCATAAGCACGGGTGTTTTGGTCACTCCACAACACCACCTTGCCGCCATTGCCCTGCACTGTGGCGTTGGCGCTGATACGGGTATCTGCGCCCATGTAAGCCGTTTGGGCATTTTGAATGTTGGGGTTCTTACCCTGCCAATCCCCGCCCACCAGCACGGTGCCGCCACCAATGGCGCCGTTGGCGTTGATGCTGGCTTGGTCCAGTAAGCCCACCTCTTGGCCAAGTACTTGTATTGTTCCCCCTTTGCCCGCTGCGGCGCTGGCGCTGATCGAGCCTTGGCCGCGCACGAGGTTACTGGCTGCAGCCTGTAGCAGTACAGTGCCTGCGCTGCCCTGAGTAGCGGCACCGTCGGCAAGAATACTGCCGTCGTTGACAATGTTTTGGCCGAGCAACTCAATCGTGCCGCCGCGTGCGTCAGCTGCGGCGCCGGTGGCCGCTACCGATGCGTCAAGCACACCGCTTTGGGTGACGTTACCCCCGGGGCCGGCTTCAAGCCGGATCACGCCGCCTACGTTCGTGAGGGATTGGGCCCGCACAATGCCAGTGTTGCTGATGGCGGAGCCGACTGCTGACTGTGCCGCTTGGGCTGACAGCAAGACCTGCCCGCCGTTACTGACGAGACTGCCGCTGTTTTGGACCAGTGCCTGAGCGGTTGCGGGAGTGACCGCCAATTGCAGGCGGTTGTTGGCACCCAGGCTCATGGTCAGCTGGTCTGCCGCCGCCAGTGTGATGCCGCCCTGAGGCGCAGTGATGATGCCTGCGTTGTTAACGCTCAGGCCCAACAAATTGACGATGCCACCAGTGGCGGTGTTCAAGCTGCCCAAGTTCAACACCGCACCGGTAGCCCCTGCGCGGGTGAAGGTGTAGTTGCCGGCGTTGAAGTCAGCATCTGTGATGCCAAGGCTGCTGGCGGTGAGGCTACCTACGTTGACCTGGGCACTGCCGCCAAACATGACGCCGTTGGGGTTGATGATGAAGACGTGCTGGTTGGCCGCTGAGCTCAGCGCGCCATAAATCTGTGTTTGCGGGCCAGATACGCGGTTAAGTATGGCCGCTGCAGCGGCCGAAGTGTTGCTAAAGTTCACCGCAGCGCCGCCACCAATGTCAAAACCAGACCAGTTGACAACGGCATTGGCCGTGCCCTGGTTCACGCTCATGACATTGCCAGACGAGCTGATGCTGACATTGCCCGACGCTACCGTGCCGCCCGTAGGCAACTGGTTAATACCCGGCGGCCCGGCTATCACCGTGCCGACGCCCAGCAGGGCTGCCGTTTGCAACGCAATAGCTGCGAGCATGCGTGAGCTGCTGACAACGCCGCCGGCCTTGCCGCGGGCACGGGATATTTCTGAAGTGACCACCCAGTCGCTCAGTCGCTGGCTCCACACCAGGCGGTATAGGCGGTTGATGCTGGCGTGGCTGTTCATGATGATGCTTGTTGTAGGGTGTCTTGGGAAATTGGCAAGGCGGCAGGGGGTTGATCAGAAGTCTTTGGACAGGCGCACCCACAAGCGAGGGCCCAGGATGCTGCCGTCCTGATTAACGCTGCGTCCGGTGCCCGGATTGCGCCCCAGCGGGGCAGCCAGCACGCCCTCTAACAGCCAACCATCAGCGTGCCGCCAGCGTGAACCCAACCCGGCGGCATACAGGCAGTAGCTGTTGAGCGATACGCCGCTCACCCAAGGCTTGCTGTTAACCCGGATACAGCCGGCATCCAGAAAGCCAAACCCGTTCCAGTTACCCTGCAGCACGCGCTGGGCCTCGAACTTGAGCAAAACACCCTGGTCGCCCGAGGCCTCGCCGACGGGATAAGCCCTCACACCGTTGGGGCCGCCGAGCACAAATCGCTCGGATGAATCGAGGTTTTTGCTGGCCCATTGCGCGCCCAGGCTGGTCAATAGCGTGACCTTCTGGCCCAGCGCCTGGGAGCGCGAGACACCCATTGTGATTTTTTGGAAATGACCCTCGACGCGCGGGCCCGCCTGATCCTGGGCGAGGTCCCCTGCCAGGCCCATCAGGTCGACATTACCCAGGTTCAGCCGAACATTACCCCACATGATGCCCTGACCGTCGGCGTCGCGCCTATCGCCCGCCAAGCCGAGTGAGACAAACTTGATCAGCCGATTTCTGATGCGGGTGTCAAGGACATAGTCCTGGTTGCTCCGAAAGGTTGCAGCAGACATTAAACGCAAGTTTGAGGATTCGCTGCGAACCAGAGGGTATGCCGCATTTGCGGTCAATTCATTGGACTCACCGACTGACTTCAGCAAGGAAAAGTTACCGATTAACCTGTAGGCCACGTGACTCAGTTGCACGCCAACTCGCAGTCCGTTTCCCGCAGGGTAGGCGCTGCAGCTCAGGTTAATGGCCCTCGTGCCCTCGCTCACCAGCGCGTCTGCACTGACTCGCTCTCCCCGTCCGAGGTTAAGAGTCCGCTCAACGCCCACTGCAATCTGCGCCTCCCCTGTCGCACGGCTACCGTGGTTTCGAAGTTCGCCATTCGATTTGGAGTCGTTCTTGGACTCAAGGCGCACGCGAAGCAACAACTCGCCGGCTTTTGGACCCGGCACGAGAGTGCCAGTAGCACTGACTCCGGGTATGTCGTTAAAAAGCAATAGACCACGCTCCAGCGCCGCTACCGACAAAGGCTCTCCGAGCTTGACATGTGAAGCAATTAACCGTTCGACCAGAGCCACCTGCGCGGGGCCTGCCTGGCCCTCAACGGTCACGCCCACCAGCTTGCCCTCAAGAACGGTGATGGTGACTTGCCCATTGGCAACTTCCTGAGGAGGCAAATAAACCGACGCTAGCCAGCCTCGCGCGCGATAGAGTTCGGCGATGCGCTGAGCGGCGGCATCGAGTTGCCTGAGGGTCAGCGCTTTACCCACAAACGGCTGCATGATGGCTTGCAGGTCCTGCACCGACACCAGTGAAGCCCCGCCAAAGACGAAGCTTTCGGCCCGCACTGTTATCTCGCCAGGAACAGCTGGCGGTAACGCCTCTTTTGAAAGCGCCGCCGGCGGCGCGGCCATTTCAGGACGCTCTGCACGCCTTAAATCTCGTGAAATATCGCCTGCATTTGATGCCAGTAAAGACTGCGCGTGTGCGCACTGAAGCGCCAAACCGAAAAAAAGCAAGCAAACAAAAACCCAGCAATTACGAGCAAGGCGCACCGCCGCACTCATGACTGCGGGAGGCGAATCACAATCGAACCGGACTTTAACCGCCATCAACTCGGATGGCAAGTGACAGTCATTTACTGATATCAAAAATGGGAGTTGCACAACTGAACCTTTCGCAACCACCTTAGCAAAATTCAAGCGAAAGACCCGCAAACACTATCCGGCAAAAGACGGTTTGAGGAGCATTCCGTCGCCCGTTACCAACGTCTACACAAAAGGTTTGCGCGTTATGCGGTTCCATAGGTTTGCGTTGCGCCCTGTATGTGCAAGCGGTTCAACCTGCCGGGCAAAACCCCTGAAGGTCCATTCTGGGTGGCATTCAACACGCAGCCAGAGCATTTGCATAGTTGCTGACCCAAAATGGCATCCGAGTTGTGCAACAAAACGCTGTTCTGCCTTGACTCGCCGCCAACAGGCTTCAAGCTCTGGCGAATGCGTATTTCAGGGTTCGCGGCAAATGTATTAACGCGGACCGCCGTAGCGGCTTCGCGAAAATAACACCTGTTAAAGGCCTAATATTCGCTCGAGCCGGTAGCCTAGAGAATAGATCGTCGAAAGCTTGAACCCGTTATCAGCCCTCAGGCTCAGGCTGTGCCGAAGTCGGCTGATGTGGTTGTCAACGGTTCGCGTCTCTATGCCCACCCTTCCCCAGACCTTGCTGAGTAGCTCATCTCGTGAGACCAGTTGCCCGATCCTGGCGAAAAAAAATGTCGCCAAATCGAACTCCTTCCTGGTCAGTTCAATCTTTTTGCCATGCAGGCTGATGGTGTGGTCTATGACATCAATGGCGTAGGGCTCAAGGTTGGCGACAGGTTTGCTTTTGACGTCTGCACCGTACCGGCGCATGACGGCTCCGACTCTGGACAGCAGAATGCTCTTTGCGGGAGGCTTGACAACATAGTCGTCTGCACCGAGGCCCAGCGCAAATGTGATGTCATCTTCAGAGTCACGGCTGGTCACAAAAATCACGCCGCCCGTGTACTTGAATTCCCCACGCAGCCGCGCCAGAATCTGGTCGCCAAGCTCATCCGGAAGCATCCAGTCAAGCAGGATCAGGTCGAACTCGGTTACATCAAGTCCGAACAACTGGCCGCCGGTAACACAAGCTGTCACGGCCGCCCCCATGCTTTCCAGCCATTGCGTTAACGTGTCCGCCATAACTTCGTCGTCTTCTACGACTGCAACCTGCAGGCGAGATCTTGCGGTGAACATTTTTTACTTTCTTTTGGTCTTGAAAAAGTACGTTTGATTAGCAGTACTTGATAAAGATGTTAAATAGACACGCCTTTTTTAGGGTGTGAATAGTCCACAGCAGGACGATTTACATGCTTTGTTTTTGTTCCATCGATGCAGCGTGTTTGCGGTAAACAAGTCGGACGCTCCAATTTGGATTGGCGTTTTTCCCAAGCGGGTCAACATGTGTCCGAACTCAATAACCAATCCTGTTGCTGTGCTTTTGCATGACCCGGCAACGTGTCAAGCTGGTAGACCAAGAACCATCATTGGACGAAGGCATCCAAACAATCCACAGAAAGACAATTCTTGCTGCGCGCCTTACGCCCGGGTGTAAATTCTGCTTGGTCTGCGGTCGCAGATACTCTTTGACACACACACGTTAAACGCGGATGGCAAAGACGGCATCTTTATGACTACATGCGAGGCCGCCATGGCAATTTCCAGCAAAACTATTGTCTCAACTATGTTTCTCCTGCTCGCCCCGCTTGCAGGTTGGGCCCAGGAATCTGAAGCCGTTACTGGTGCCGGCGCCAGTTTTCCAAGTCTGGTTTACTCTGCGTGGTCGTTCGGCTATACCAAGGAACGCGGCAAAGAAGTTCGGTACACCGCTACAGGGTCAGGCGACGGCATCAAACAAATCAGCGAACGAAAAGTTGACTTCGGTGCGTCTGATACACCGCTGACTGAAGATGAGCTCAAGACCGGCAAGCTCATGCAGTTTCCAACCATGGCTGGCGGAATCGTCCCGGTAGTCAATCTTAAGGGGGTGAACAGTGGAGGCATCAAGCTGACCGGCGCTGTTCTGGCCGACCTGTTTCTGGGGAAATCAAGACCTGGGACGATCAACGTATTGCTGCGCTAAACCCTGGCTTGGCGTTGCCCCGCCTCAAAGTGACCAGGGTCGTACGCCAGGACTCGTCTGGCAGTACCGCTATTTTTACTGAGTACCTCAGTAAAAATAGCACGACCTGGGCCAACACAGGAGGTACGGGAAAGCAAATCAAATGGAAGGGCGATGTGATGGCTGCAGTTAGTACTGCCGGCGTCACCGAGGCATTGAAGGCGACTCCCGGAGCAATTTCTTACATCTCATTTGACAGGGTTCTGCGCGACGGTCTTTCTGCTGTTTCACTGCGCAACAAGGCAGGTCAATTCATAGCGCCTTCAGAAACGGCATTTCAGGCAGCAGTCAAGGCATCAGCCATCAACAAAAGTGAGTCCCTGACGGCATCTTTGGTTGATATGGACGGCGCTGGGGTGTGGCCCATTGTTGACTTGACGTACATCCTGCTCGACAACGCCCCCAAGTCAAATGCCCGCGCAACTGCATCAGCCAAGTTCTTTTACTGGGCCTTTTTGAAAGGCGATACCATGATCAAAGGTACGGGCTTTGCTGCCCTTCCAACAGAAATTCAGGCGCGGGTCATTCGCAAGCTATCAGAGATCAAGCCGCAGGACGGACGTCCACTAAACTTTACTCGCCATCCGCAAGAAGGGTTGTTTTCTGCCTATGGCCCAGCCTTAAAAATCGGCGTAGCCCCTTTACCGATTGGCTTTGTTCATGTGTTTGCGCTTCATCCACATGCAGAAGATCAACTTTGACCAGTTCTTCTTTTCCGTTCACCACAAAAATTGGATAACAGTACGGCTGGCCTGGTTGGCATCCATGCCGCCGCACTTGATGCGCCACTTGTAGGACGACGCGTCACCAAAGCCGAGTTTGCACCCGATTTTCTTGATCGGTATGCCGGCCTCGGCCTTCCGTAGGAACCCAATGATCTGCCCCCTGAAGTATTAGCTTGTTCTCATGTCCATCTGGCGCAGCACATCAATATCAGAGCCCTTTTCAGCGAGCTAGACAGGTGCCATAGTAGCGGTGGTCATTGTGTTTCCTTTAGTTAGGTTGTTGGGTTGCACCTCAACCTCAACCTTATCCGAAACTCACAATGGCCACCCCAATACAGATGGCCTGCGCTTTATGAACCAGAGTCTTCGAAAGCGTTTATTGCTTTATCTGGCCTCGTGTGCCGATAGCCTGTCGGCGCGCAATGGGCCAAGCCCACGGCTGGACGTGTTGGGAAATATCGTCTGCTACGTTCAACACATGATCAAGTTCTGCTTTTGTCAGCGACGCACTCAGTGTCAGGCGCACCATGGACCTGTTGGTACCTGTTGCAGGCGCGCAAAATACGGCGCCAAACACGCCGCGCTCCTCCAGTGCATCACGTAGCACCATTGTTGAGGCCTCCGGACCCGCCTCCAGCGCGATGATTTGCTCGCTGCCCTGGTGAATGGGATAGCCCAATGCAGACAAGCCGTCTCTCATGATGCGTGTGTTGGCGTGCAGCCGCTCACGCTGCAGATCACTGCGCCTGATCACATCCAGCGTCGCGCTCAGGCCAGAAATTTCATGGGGAAGCAGGCATGAGCTGAATATGTTCGGAAAGCTCGAGGCCTCGACATAGTCTCGCATGGCAGCAGGGATTGTGAAGAAGCCTGCACGCCCGGCAAATGCTTTTGCAAGGCTTGTGGTGATGAAATGGACCCGGTCTGTGAGGTTTAGGGCCTTGCATAGGCCCGCGCCCTCTGGGCCGTGGGTGCCCAGCGAGTGCGACTCATCCACAAGAATCATGCAGTCATGCTCTTCAGCGACGGAAACCATTTCTTCCAGAGGGCAGATGGCCCCGGTGGTGCTGTACACCGAGTCAACAATCACCAAACCCTTGCCATGTTGATGGATCATTCGAGCCAGATGTCCAGGGTCGTTGTGCCTGAATGCATGTACAGGCGCATTTGCTGCACGGGCACCTTCCCAGAGTGAGGCATGGGCAAGCATATCTAGATAGACCGGGGTGCTCGAATCCGCAATCGCCTGGATAAGGCCAACGTTCGCGGAATAGCCGGACTGGCAGATCATCCCGTCTTCCTTGCCAACCCATGCTGCCATTTTTTTTTCCAGCGTGCGAATAGGGTGCGCTCCAAAGAGAAAAGCGCCTGACTGGATAACCTGATGCGTATCGCTGCGTAGCGTGTTGCACTGAACGCGGATGATGTCTGGGTGCCCGCACAGGCCGAGGTAGTCATTGCCGTCAAGACGCACGGCGTCGGTGCCGGGCGTGCGGCCGTGCAGGAGATGTCGGCCGCCCCATTGTTTGGCCCAACGCGAGGTGAAATCTCTTTCGATTTTTTCCTGCAAATGCGCTGAGTAGCGAACCGGCGCTGGCTTTGTTAATACGGATGTATTTGCGCCTGGCGTGGCGGACGCGTTTGTTTCTACTTTCATGGTGTGTCCTTGATGTGTTGCTAAGTTAAAGAGCTATTGCTTGGAAGTCCCGCACAGGACAGGACCCCGTTGCAATTTAGCCGCGCCAAGAAAAAAAACTGTGACTTTTTTTCAAACGGTCTTTTTTTTGACCGTTTGGAAAATACTTCGGGTGTTTCCTGTTGCACCAGCTGGCGTACCCGTTTGCGATCCGGCTCAGGGGGTTTTAAAAGTTGCAATGTTGGGACAGTCTGCGCAGCAAGCGCTTTTATTCTCAAAGTCATGAAAACAAGTTCGCCCCCGCACGATGCGCTAACCCCCAAACCATTGGCGTGGTTTGCCAGAGAGCCGGGATTACGCCCGATGAATCGCCGCGCAACGTTTTTTCTTGAAACGTTGTCATGCATGTTTAACCGTACGGGTGACCCGTGTTAGCAAAGTCTGAAAAAGGAGTCTCTATGAGCCGTTTTTTTGTGGAAAACCTTCTGCAGTCGTGCGACATACGCGTCGAGGAAATGCGAAGTTTCTTTCCTCAGGTCCGAATACGCTCTTTCGATGCAGGAGACGTGTTGATCCAGCGCGGGGCAGAAGACTCACCCATGATTTTTGTGGTGACTGGCCTTGTCCTTGCAACTGTCAACATGGGAAATCAGGTGCACACGCCAGTGATGGCCATCCCTGAAGGTCAGTGGATTGGTGCGCAGTCCATCATGGCTGGCAGTACCGCAGACTTTTCTTACATTGCTGCCGGCGAAACGTCGGTCCTTGAATTTCCTCATCCCGTAGCGCACGCCATGATGGCAACAAGTTCGCCCTTTACCCAGTTTGTTGTTCAATTGTGTTTGCAGGAAACGGCCCGTTATCCGCAAATGCTTATCCCGATGCGCGCTGGCGGTCCGGCGTACCGTGTTGTTACTGCCATGGCACTGCTTGCCGAGACTTTTGAACAGGGGCGCATTTGGCGGCAGCGATTGATGGTTCCAAATACCCAGCAGGGTGTCACAGTGGAACTGCCGCAAAGTACCCTTGCAGCACTTTGTGGCGTATCGAGAAGCGTTCTATCCCCAGTGCTGCAGCCTCTCAAAAAGCATGGATGGCTTGACGTGCAGTATGGGCGGACACGCATCTGCCGCCCCGATCTCTGGTCGCGCCTGGCGGAAATCATTCGGACATCGCTGTGCGTTGACGCGGATATGCGGCCTGAGTGGGCGGTCAGCCAACTTCAGTCGATAGAAGCGGCGACACATGACCCTGGCTTGCTAGCCGTCGGTGCTTGATATGTATGGCGCAAAGCATCAGCAAGAGCCGCGGAGCAGCTACAGAGAGCATCCGCGAATTGGAAACAACTAGTTATGGCTCTATCGTCTTTTAAAAGACAAATTATCACTGAGCACTGTCGAATCTTGTTAACTTATCAGATGTTCAATGCGGTGGGTGTTTAAAAGTCTAGCCTTGGTTTTGAAGGGGGCTTCACCAAGCACCTACCAGCTCAAAAATATCTTTTTGGACTCCAGAATGGTTTCACGCACAATCGGCCTGCAAGGAAAGCCGCTCGAGTTTGTCTTGAATGCCTCGACATTCAGAATGCCCAGCCTTGTAATCTTTGCGGTAGCCGGACATTTAATATTTGGCTGGCTCTGGACGTACTGGTTGCCCCAGCCATTTGAAAGTCTATGGATTAGAGGATTTCTGGCGCTGGTCGTAGCAACTCTCTTGGCCCCCGGATTCAGCAGACGTCCGGTTTCGCGTGTTTACGGCATTTTTTATGTGATCCAAACCTGGATTCAACTTCCGCTGATGTTCACGGCGATGTACCTTATAAACGGTGGATCCACCGTGTGGTTTGGCAGTATGTGCGCCATGCTGCTTATCTACTACAACCTGACGGATTGGCGAATTGCCACCTGCAGCGTTGCATTTGGCGGGCTGGCGGGATATCTGGTTTATCTGCTGTTTAGACAGCATGCCGTTTCAATCACAGAGGTTGAGTTGACAGGGCAACTTCTTGTGTTTGCATTTTGCTGGGGGGGAGCAATACTCCTGGGTGCGTCATCCGCCAACATGCGGGCTGAGCAAGCCAGAGCATCCCTTAGCTCAATGCTGGTCATGGCGAGCGACATGCGCTCCCACATCCAGACGAGCAGCCTTATTGTCCATGCAATGCGCCAGCAGTCGAATTATTTGCAAGCAGATTCAAGCAAGCAGTACCTGGCGAAACTTGCCGACAGACTTCAGTTGCTTACCCGTAACATTGACTCGTCAATTTCGACACGCGTCGCGAATGCCAATGCCAATGCCAACGCCAAGTCCCAAAGCGTTGCAGGCGATGGCGCCATCACTGACATGAAATGGTTGATTCTGCAAACCGTTCGTGACTATCCGTTTGAGTCTGAGCGAGAAAGACGGTGTATTGACGTTGACCTGCAGGATGGCATCTTGGTACTGATTGCGTCTTCGCAATTCGGGCAGGCGCTGGAGAACTTGCTGCGAAACGCCATAGCGGCCCTGCACGCCAATGAATCAGCGTTCACCGCTGGCGAGGTGCAGATAAAACTGTACGCAACTGAATCACAGGCTGTTATTCGGGTTGTGGATTCTGGCATTGGCATGAGCGGTGAAGTGCTTGAGCGCGCCGTCGAACCGTTTTATTCAAGCAGCCCAACTCACAATCACGGACTAGGGCTTACTTACGTCAAGGCTATCGTCGAAATTTGGGGGGGCAGCATCAATCTGAACTCCTCACCTACAGTGGGGACATCCGTTGCGTTGGAGCTTCCGCTGGCTGAAGGCTTGGGTGCTGATGTCGGCTCTGCGTGAGCCCTTCTTCAAGATGTGCAGCCATTGCGCTATTGGATTGAGCCTGTCAGAAATTTTGTGTTTGAGGCATACCATTCCCCCAAAGGAGTTACATGCCCCGCACTACAACCAAGTCCGCTGTCAGCGGCAAATCGGCACAGCCGCAAATTTCAGCCAAGCTACTT
>JBILXX010000156.1:0-3214 GCA_044378095.1 Polaromonas sp. | reverse complement strand
ACAACGAGAATCCCAAGCCCTTCATCTGGACTGCAAGTGCTCGTGACATTCTGGAAAAAGTCATACGCGCCAAGGCCAAACTCAAAATAGTTCAAACAGAGTGAAACACTACACTAGCCACAAACGCGGCTTTGACTTCAACACCGACCTCAAACGCTGCAGGGCCAATGCAAGGCCCCAGCCACGCTACTATCTCAGGAGCTGCTTGCGCCCGTTTTGATTGGTCTAGAGGCCTATTTGATGCCTGAAAAGCAGCAAAAACAGACTCTAAAACACCCATTCTCTCGCCTTTTTCGCTCAAATCGCCGCGCGCATCGACCCCCGCCAGCCCGCGCCAGCCCGCATGGGCCGCTGCTACCGCTGAGCCATCAGTGTTGGTCAACAGCACAGGCAAACAGTCCGCCACCATGATGGTGCAAGCCAAGCCGCGCTCGGTGGTCACGCAGGCATCGGCAACCGTGCCGTCTGGGGTTGCGCTTGTGAGTTGTTCGACACCTACACCATGAACCTGCTTTAAGAAAACCGGGTGGCTGACAATGGCTTGTTGCAGCGCGGCCCGGTTGGCCGCTACATCCGCAGGCGCATCACCCACGTGGTCGCCCAGGTTCAGGCTGTCCCAGGGAGCCGTTGAAAAGCCGCCGACCCGCGTGGTGAAGACCGCTTGCACATTGGCAGGCGCAGGCCAGTCTGGTATCAGCCAGTCTCGGTTCAAGTCTCAAAGTCCGGGCAAGCGCTGGGCTGGGCTTTCTGGAAAGCGGGCAGCGCCATGCACGCGTCAAAAGCCGCCATCGTGCGCGGCAATCCGCTCAGATCGGTGTCAAACCGTTTGGCGTTAAAAATTTGTGGCACCAGACAGCAGTCGGCCAGTGTGGGCGTATTGCCGTAGCAAAAGGCAGACGCTGGCAACTGGAACAGCTGCTTTTCAAAGGCCAGCAGACCTTCTCGGCACCAGTGGCGATACCAGGCGGATTTGGCTTCGTCTTCTACCTTCAGTTCTTTGACCAGGTACTTCAAAACACGCAGGTTGTTGATGGGATGAATGTCGCAGGAAATGGATTGCGCCAGTGCGCGTACCTTGGCGCGACCCAGGCTGTCTTCAGGCAGCAGCGCAGGCGCAGGGTGGTTTTCGTCCAGGTATTCAATGATGGCCATGGACTGGGACAACTGCTGGCCATCGACCTCTAGCAGCGGCACGAGTGTGTCTGCAGACAAGTCCACGTATGGCGGTTTTTTATGGTCACCCCGGGCGATATGAACGGCAACATAGTCGTAGGCCAAACCTTTGAGTTCAAGCGCAATGCGAACGCGAAAGGAAGCAGATGAGCGGAAATAGGAGTGGAGTTTCATCAGCAAAGCATAAACCGAAAACCAGCATCGCCACGCAGCAGACTCAATCGCTTGCGCGACTGCCAGGTGCGCCCGGCACGGCTACGATATTGAACATTTTTGATTTCAAGGAGACACCCCATGACCACCCTCGCCGCCCTCAAAAACCACCAAGTCCGCCTGGCCAGTCGCCCTGTTGGCCTGCCCACGCGCGCCAACTGGAGCTTTACCGAAGAAGCTGTTGCCGAACCCGGCCCCGGCGGTGTGCTGGTTAAAACGCTGTACCTGTCACTCGACCCAGCCATGCGCGGCTGGATGAACGAAGGCAAAAGCTATATCCCACCGGTGGAGATCAATGCCGTGATGCGCGCAGGCGGCGTTGGTCAGGTCATCGCATCCAACAACCCTGCTTTTGCCGTAGGCGACTACGTCAACGCCGGGCTGGACGTGCAGGAATACTGCCTGATCACGCAAGAAAACATCAAGCGTAGCGGCATCTTCAAAATTGATCCCCGCCTGGGGCTGACCACCTGGACCAATGTGCTGGGCATGCCCGGTATGACAGGCTTTTTTGGGCTGATGGAAGTCGGCATGCCCAAGGCGGGTGAAACGGTGGTGGTGTCGGGTGCAGCGGGTGCGGTTGGCCAGACCGTCGGCCAGATTGCCAAGCTCAAGGGCTGCCGTGTCGTCGGCATTGCGGGTGGCCAGGCCAAGTGCGACTGGGTGGTGAACGAGCTGGGTTTTGACGCCTGGATCGACTACAAAAATTCAGACGTGCGCAAGGGCCTGAAAGAACATTGCCCGAACGGCGTTGACATTTATTTTGACAATGTCGGCGGCGAAATCCTTGACATGGTGCTGGCCAAAATCAATCGCAAAGCCCGCATCATCATTTGCGGCGCCATCAGCCAATACAACAACACCACGCCCGTGAAAGGCCCGGCCAATTACCTGTCACTGCTGGTGAACCGTGCCCGCATGGAAGGCATTGTGGTGTTTGACTACGCCGACCGCTACCACCTGGGCGTCGCTGAAATGGCGGGCTACCTGAAAGCCGGCACGATGAAAAGCAAAGAAGACGTGGTGCAGGGCATTGAAAACTTTCCTGAAGCACTGCTCAAGCTGTTCAACGGCGAAAACTTTGGCAAGCTGGTTTTGCAGGTGGCCGAAGCTTGAATTCGTTCAGGGTTTCGCGTCACGGACCAGGCGGGTTGCACCGGGTGAGTTGCGTTCGCCCTCGCCTGAATGACCTTCACCAAAACCAACCACCATGAAGTAGCTGGGCCCAACCGAAGTGCTGGTCCAGTAGCGTGCAATGGGCGTGGCCGGAAAAGCCTTCGGGTCAATCGCCGCCTTGCCCACATCAATCTCACGTACCGCAAGGATGCCGTTCAACTCTTGCAGTGTCGGCAAACGCCAGGGTTTGTCCTTGGTGGCTTGCGCCTTGGCCAAGGCTGCAGCCTGCCCCTGATTGCCAAATGTTGGCTTGCCTGTGCAGGTGGTTTTGGTCCAGCTCATGCCTTCGGCGCAGCGCCTCCAGATCAACCCGGTTTTGATGTCGGTGATTTCGTCTCCGGCTGACGAGGGGGTGTAGCGTTCTTGTGCGCTGGCCTGAAAGCAGCTGGCCGACAGCAAGATGAACAATAACTTTGAAAGTGAATGCATGAAAACCTCTACGACAACATTTGTCGAAATGAAGGAGTGATGCTAGTGTAGTGTTTCACTCTGTTTGAACTATTTTGAGTTTGGCCTTGGCGCGTATGACTTTTTCCAGAATGTCACGAGCACTTGCAGTCCAGATGAAGGGCTTGGGATTCTCGTTGTGAGTCAGGACAAACAGCTCAATGGCTGCGACCAACTCGTCAACGCTTTTGAACACCCCGCGTTT
>JBILXX010000102.1:0-11795 GCA_044378095.1 Polaromonas sp. | reverse complement strand
AGTCATCTTGGCCAAATTCGACTACTACCCTGCGATTGTTCATTTTGCTATCCCTCTAAACTGAAGTAATCAGCTTTGGAGTGGATGTTCATATAAAAGTTCAATACATATGCAACACTACACTAGAGATGCATCGAAAAGGCTTTTTTTGTCTATTTTCAAGTATCTTTTAGGCCTGTAGCCCAATAGATCCGGGCGCAAGCAGCTATTGAAATAGTAGCGCCATGACGATGCCAGACTTCTACTTAACCGAGACCAGAAAAAGCTTTGCCATGAAATTCGAACACGTTGCATTCGAATTTCATGGCAAATTGGCTGAGCGCCTACTTATAAAACGCCTCAACCACGCCCTTGAGCTTGATCGTCAGCGGAAAGCCTTTGCGGTCCACCTTTTTGCCGACGGGCACTTTGATCCAGCCTTCGCTGATGCAGTATTCCTCAACGTCAAAGCGTTCTTTGTCGTTAAAGCGGATGCCGATGTTGTGCTCAAAAATGGCTTTGACGTGGTGCTTGCTGCGCACGTCGGTTGACAGCTGGTCGGGCAGCGGCGGGCGCTCGGTGGCCTCGGTGGCGGCGGTTGGGGTTTGGGTGGTGTCGTTCATGCAACTAAATTCTTTCTGATTTACTTACCCGGGCTCTGGGCTTAATGGTTGCTTCAAATTCTTTGGGTTAGCTAAAACGGCTGGGTCTAATGCCGCGGCTTTATTGACGGACTCCAGGGCCTCCAGATCAGCAAGGTCTTTGTAACGCCCCACAGCTTTCTTGTTAGTCTTGAAGTCTTCCAGTGCGATGAATCCTAGCGGCAGCCCATCAACCTCCACAATCATTCGCCGCTCATAGCATTCGGCAAAACTCACACCATCGATGCTCGTTAGCAAATCAATTGGTGGGAAACCCATTTGAATCACTTTATTAGGGGCCACTAAATCGCCCTTCTTGATGCCAAGGCTATCGAATCCGAATGCCGCCAATGCAGCCAATACACGGTCGGCGTTTTCACTCTGCGTACCAATCCACAAGTCCAAATCGCCCGTATATCTTGGATGCCCATAGGCAGCCAGCGCATACCCGCCAACGACCAGATATTCAACCCGGTTTGAGTTGAGTAATGCGGCAAACTTTTTGAAGTCGGGCGTCAACATGGGGCTGTCCTTGACTATTTTGAGTACGAAGGGTTTCCAAGGCGTCAATACGGGCCTGCACAGACTGAGCCAACCAGAATGCGAGGTCTGATGCCTGTTGTGGGTCGCGCAGATTGGTTTTGGTTACCGTTATCTGCATGGTCAAACGTCAATGTTTGCGGCGCGCAGCGCATTGGTTTCAATAAAGATGCGGCGCGGCTCTACCTCGTCGCCCATCAGCATGGTAAACACACGGTCGGCCTCGATCGCGTCGTCAATCTGCACGCGCAGCAGGCGGCGCACCGTGGGGTCCATGGTGGTTTCCCACAGCTGGGCGGGGTTCATCTCGCCCAGGCCTTTGTAGCGCTGGCGTGACGTGGCGTTTTCAGCCTGGCCGACCAGCCACTTCATGGCCTGGCGGAAGTCGCTGACTTTTTCTTCCTTCTGGCGCTCGCCTTCACCGCGCATGACTTTTGCGCCGTCGCTGATCAGGTCTTTAAACGTAGCCGCCGCATCGGCCAGCATGGCGTAGTCGGCACCGTGCACAAAGTCTTGTGTCAACACGCTGCTTTTGACGTTACCGTGGTGGCGGCGGCTGATGCGCAAAATAGGTTTGTCGGTACGCACATCAAATTCACCCGCCACTTCAGCGGTGGGTAAAAACTTTTGCAATGCTGCGGCTGCAATTTCAGCGTCGGCTACTGTGTCCAAGTTCAGGTGCACGCCGTCTGCAATCGCTTTGAGCGCTTCTGCGTCCATAAAGCCGCGCAGGCGGGCAATCACTGACTCGGCCAGCTGGTGCTTGCGCGCCAGCTCGGCCAGCGTGTCGCCTGACAAAACCGCACTGCCCTCACCACCCGTTTGTACCGATGCGTCTTTCAGCGCAATGCGCAGCAAGAAGGTGTCTAGCGCGCTGGTGTCTTTCAGGTACTGCTCTTCTTTGCCGGCCTTGACCTTGTACAGCGGCGGCTGGGCAATGTAGATGTGGCCACGCTCGACCAGCTCGGGCATCTGCCGATAAAAGAAAGTCAGCAGCAACGTGCGGATGTGTGCGCCGTCAACGTCCGCGTCGGTCATGATGATGATGCGGTGGTAACGCAGCTTGGCCACGTTGAAGTCATCGCTGCCCGTGCTGCCGCCGGCTTTGCCGATGCCGGTGCCCAGTGCGGTGATCAGCGTCAAAATTTCATTGCTGGTCAACAGCTTTTCATAGCGGGCTTTTTCAACGTTCAAAATCTTGCCGCGCAAGGGCAAGATGGCCTGGAATTTACGGTCACGGCCCTGCTTGGCAGAGCCGCCGGCGGAATCTCCCTCGACCAGGTAAATCTCACACATGGCCGGGTCTTTTTCCTGGCAGTCGGCCAGCTTGCCGGGCAAGCCCATGCCGTCGAGCACGCCTTTGCGGCGCGTCATGTCACGCGCTTTGCGGGCGGCTTCACGCGCGCGAGCTGCTTCAATGATCTTGCCGACGATGATTTTGGCGTCAGCTGGGCGCTCTTGCAGGTAGTCGTGCAGCAGCTTGCTGACAATGTCTTCAACCGGGCCGCGTACTTCGCTTGAAACGAGCTTATCTTTGGTCTGGCTTGAAAATTTGGGCTCGGGCACCTTCACACTCAACACGCAGCACAAGCCTTCGCGCATGTCGTCGCCGGTGACTTCAACTTTTGCTTTTTTGGCAATCTCACTGTCGTCAATGTATTTGTTGATCACCCGCGTCATGGCCGCGCGCAAGCCGGTCAGGTGGGTACCACCATCGCGCTGCGGGATGTTGTTGGTAAAGCACAGCACCTGCTCGCTGTAGCCGCTGTTCCATTGCATGGCAACTTCAACACCAATGTTGGTGCCCTGATCGCTCTGGCGGTCGCCCATGGCGGCAAACACGTTGGGGTTCAAAACAGTTTTGCCTTTGTTGATGAAGTCAACAAAGCCTTTGACGCCACCAGCACCCGCAAAGTCGTCTTCTTTACCAGTGCGCTCGTCTTTCAGGCGAATCTTCACGCCGTTGTTCAAAAAGCTCAGCTCGCGCAGGCGCTTGCTCAAAATCTCATAGTGAAAATCTGAGTTGGTTTGAAAGATTTCCAGATCTGGCAAAAAGTGGACTTCTGTGCCGCGCTTGTCGGTGTCGCCCATCACTTTCATCGGTGAGACTTCAATGCCGTCAACCTTTTCAATGATGCGGTTTTGCACAAAGCCTTTTGAAAACTCCATGGTGTGAACCTTGCCGTCACGCCTGATCGTCAAGCGCAGCATTTTGCTCAGTGCGTTGACACAGCTCACACCTACACCGTGCAGGCCACCTGACACCTTGTAGCTGTTCTGGTTGAACTTGCCGCCAGCATGCAATTCGGTCAGCGCAATCTCGGCCGCAGAGCGCTTGGGCTCGTGCTTGTCATCCATCTTGATGCCGGTTGGTATACCGCGGCCGTTGTCAGTCACGCTGATGGAGTTGTCGGTGTGGATGGTGACAACGATGTCGTCACAGTGGCCTGCCAGTGACTCGTCAATTGAGTTGTCAACCACTTCAAACACCAGGTGGTGCAAGCCCGTGCCGTCAGATGTATCACCGATGTACATGCCAGGGCGCTTGCGCACGGCCTCCAGCCCTTCCAGAATCTGAATTGAGCCCTCACCATAGGCTTCAGACGCGCCAGCCTGGTTGGTGTCAATCTTGGGCTGAAAGTTGGAACTGTCTTCACCCGCAGCGCCATTGTTGACATTGACCAGCGCGTCATTATTGACGGGCTCTGCTGGGGAATTGGGCTTGTTATCTTCGGTCATGTCGGTCTAATCTCTCAGTTTCTTCAATCTCTTCAATGACCAAACCCGCTGCTTGTGAGTATTGCAGCGGGTTTGGTTTTGTCTGGGCAGCTTGGTGAGCGCTTAAATTCGCATCGGCATCACAACGTATTTAAAGGTGGCGTTGTCTGGAATGGTCAGAAGCGCTGAGCTGTTGGAATCAGCCAGCTCCATCTTGACCATGTCCTGGTCCATGTTGGCCAGCGCATCAATCAGATACGTGACGTTAAAACCAATTTCAATTTCTTCGCCAGCGTAGTCAATGTCCAGCTCGTCGACGGCTTCTTCCTGCTCGGCGTTGTTGGACGCGACGCGCAATGTTCCGGGTTCAATGTTCAGGCGCACGCCCTTGAACTTGTCACTCGTCAAAATGGCAGTACGCTGCAAGCTGGCCAGCAAGCCGACGCGGCCCAGGGTGATGATGTTCTTGTGATTCTTCGGAATCACGCGGTTGTAATCGGGGAATTTACCCTCCACCAGTTTGGTCACAAACTCCATGCCTTCAAAGCTGAACTTGGCCTGGTTGCTGGCAAACTGCATTTCAATCGCGCCTTCCTTATCGCTCAGCAAACGCTGCATTTCAAGCACTGTTTTACGCGGCAAAATCACTTCCTGCTTGGGTACTTCAACGTCCAGCGTGGCCGATGAAAACGCAAGACGGTGACCATCGGTAGCAACCAGGCTCAATTGTTTGCCTTCAGCCACAAACAAAATACCGTTGAGGTAGTAGCGAATGTCATGCACCGCCATGGCAAACGACACCTGGTTCAACAGGTCTTTTAAAACATTTTGAGGAACAGAAAATGCAGGACCAAAGTTGGCTGCCTCTTGCACCAGCGGAAAGTCCTCAGCAGGCAAAGTCTGGAGCGTAAAGCGGCTTTTGCCGCCTTTCAAAATCAGCTTGTTTTGGGCTGACTCAAGCGAAACGGTCTGGTCACTTGGCATAGACCGCAAAATATCAATCAGCTTGCGCGCACCCACCGTGGTGGTGAAGTTGCCACTGTCACCGTCCAGATCAGCGGTCGTGCGGATCTGAATTTCAAGGTCACTGGTGGTGAGCTGCAGTTGCGAGCCTGTTTTACGAATCAGCACGTTGGCAAGAATCGGCAAAGTGTGGCGACGTTCAACAATGCCAGCAACGGATTGCAGAACCGACAAAACTTTATCTTGAGTGGCTTTCAGAACGATCATGTCTTCCTCTTTATGTATTTGATTAATTCTTTAATTCAAATTAGTAGTAGTAGTAAGGGAGGCGCTTTTCTGTGAACAAGCCTATTTTCCCCTTTTTAATCATGGACTTGTCAGTTGTTTAACCCTGTGTTCCAGATACCTGCTTGAGTTGTGTCGAATATGAATAACTTTTGAAATGTGATGTGAGCTGTGGATAACTGTCGTGTTGTTCAAAAGTTATACCCAAAGTTATGCGTGTTGAAAAAAAGCTCGAGGTCTTCATTTTCAGCCTTTGAGGGTTTGTTCAAGTACATGCAGTTGCTGGTTCAATTCAGTCATCTGTTGCCGCTCAGCCGACATTTTGCGCACAGCATGCAGCACAGTGGTGTGGTCGCGGCCACCAAACAGCTCACCAATCTCGGGCAAACTCTTTTGCGTCAGTTCTTTGGCCAGGTACATGGCTATCTGGCGTGGTCTGGCGATGCTGGCGGGGCGCTTTTTGGAATACATGTCTGCAACTTTGATCTTGTAATAGTCGGCGACAGTCTTCTGGATGTTTTCAACCGAAATCTGCCGGTTTTGAATCGACAACAGATCGCGTAGCGCTTCGCGTGCCAGCTGTATGGAAATCTCTTTCTGGTTAAAGCGCGAATAGGCCAGAATTTTGCGAAGTGCGCCTTCGAGTTCGCGCACATTGGAGCGGACGTTTTTGGCAACGAAAAAAGCGACCTCTTCAGGCATGACAGCCAGCTCGGCTTCAGCTTTGCGGATCAAAATCGCCACCCGCATCTCCAGCTCTGGCGGCTCAATCGCCACTGTCAGGCCAGAATCAAAGCGTGACACCAAACGTTCGTGGATGTCAGTCAAACCCTTGGGGTAGGTGTCGCTGGTCATCACAATGTGTGACTTTTTGGTAAGAAGTGCTTCAAAAGCATTAAAAAACTCTTCTTGCGTACGGTCTTTGTTAGCAAAAAACTGTACGTCATCAATCAGCAACAGGTCAAGCGAGTGATAACGCTCCTTGAACTCATCGAACGTTTTGCGCTGATAGGCCTTGACCACATCTGACACAAACTGCTCAGCATGGATATAAAGAACCTTGGCCTGTGGGTTGTCAGACAACAGTTTGTTGCCGATGGCGTGCATCAGGTGCGTTTTACCCAAGCCGACGCCGCCATATATAAATAGGGGGTTGTAAAGCTGACCCAGACTGCTGGCCACATGCATCGCGGCAGCACGGCCCATGCGGTTGGCTGTGCCTTCAATCAGGGTGTCAAACGTAAGCGCTGTGTTCAGACGGTTTTTAAATGGTGCACCGGCAAGATCGTCCGCGACCCCCAACCCGGCAGGCTCAGGTATGTCAGAGCCTTCAAAACTGCGCGTGAGTACTGATGATTTAACTGGCGACTCGCGCGGAGCAAGCGCTAACTCAAGCGCAACGGAATGGCCGGTGATTTTTTCAAGCAAGGCCGCAATGCGCGCTGCATATTGGGCACGAACCCAGTCAAGCTTGAAACGGTTACCCACCTGGATGGTGACTTTTAAAAAGTCGTCTGAGACCACCGCGGCCAGTGGGCGGATCCAGGTGTTGAATTGCTGCTCGGGCAGCTCTTGCGCCAGATGGTCGAAACAGCTTTGCCAAAGGTCGCTGCCAGAGTGCAACAAAACGCCATCAGCCATGATCGAAGATTGAGGTGCAGCGCAATGAAGGCCGCCTGTGGATATGATTCTTTTTGAGCACCCCGCATTGTAGCTTCGGGCAGGAGTTATCCACATATCGCAAGAAGCTATTTTTGTCATTCGGCTTGGTTTTGACGGCGCTATAGCTGTGATACGAATGTACTCAGACGTACAGCATCAAATAAGCCGCCTGATGCCTTGTCTGGCTTTAAAAATCAGCGATAATCATGTGTTTCCCTGATATTCATCAGAACTAACTTTCAAGCAATCAGCCGGACACATCATGAAACGCACATACCAACCTTCCAAAGTCAAGCGCGCACGCACGCACGGTTTTCTGACCCGCATGAAAACTCGCGGCGGCCGCGCCGTGATTGCGGCACGCCGCGCCAAAGGGCGCAAACGCCTGGCTGTATAAGCTGCCTGTAGCCGGGCGCATGAGCGGCGCATTTGATGCAGCGACTTAAAACCCGGCCGCAATTCCAGGCGGTACTGGGCGGCGCGCTGGTTGCAAAAACAGCGCATTTCGCAATGCACCGATTTGAGCCGGATGCGAGCACATCATCAAGCTCGCTGGCCTTGTTTCCTGTCAAGGCCACCTGGATGGGAGCCATGGCGCCCAAGCGCTGGGCTAAAAGAGCCGTGACCCGAAACGCCATCAAAAGGCAAATTTATACCGTGAGCGCCAGCTTGACATCACATTTTCCGCAAGCGGCTTTTCTGGTCAGGCTGCGGCGTGAGTTTTCTCGCAAGGACTTCCCAAGCGCCACATCAGCAGATCTCAAAGCCGCTGTCCGCGCCGAACTGCTGATCCTGATGCAGGCCGTGGCATGAAGCGCGCATTGTTTACCCTCTTCCATTTTCCGCGACGCGCCCTGATGATGCTGGTGAAGGCATACCGCCTGCTGCTCAGCCCATGGCTTGGCAGTTCTTGCCGTTTTGAGCCGACCTGCTCGGCCTATTCGCTGCAGGCGCTGGAGCAGCACGGCGCAGTCGCCGGAACAGCGCTGACAGCCTATCGCCTTATGCGTTGCCAGCCCTGGTGCGAAGGCGGGCATGACCCTGTGCCGCAAGTCTCGCCGTTTTCGTTTTTTACCCGCCTGATCACACCCGCGGTCAGCACCACCCTTTCCTCTGAAAAGAAGCCGTCATGAACGACATCCGCCGCACCATTTTGTGGGTGATTTTTGGTTTTTCCATGGTTCTGTTGTGGGACCAATGGCAAACATTCAACGGCAAACAAGCCACGTTTTTCCCCAAGCCAACACCCGTCGTCACCGCCACTACAGCGCCTGTGACACCCGCTGCAAATGCTTCAGCCGTGCCCTCGGCAAGCGTCTCAAGCGTACCCGTGCCTGCAGCTGCCGCAGTCAGCGCATCGGCCGTACCAACGGGTGCTGCAACGCCAGCGCCACTGGCCAAACGGGAAAAACTGATCGTTACCACCGATGTGTTCACTCTTACGTTTGACTCTGAAGGTGGCTCACTGGTCAAGTCACAGTTTGCCAGGTTCAAGGACATGGCTGACAAAAATGCCGGTTTTGTTTTGCTCGACGAAAGTGCTGGCCGAGTTTATGTGGCGCAAACCGGCCTGATCGCCGCCAGTGGTGGTGCCGCCATGCCGACCCACAAAACCCCCATGACGGCTGTGCCCGGTGAACGTACGCTGGCTGCTGGTCAAAATGAACTCGTGGTGAAATTTGAATCACAAGAAGTCGGCGGCATCAAGCTGGTCAAGACCTACACCCTCAGGCGCGGTGCTTACGACATTGCCGTGCGCCACGACATCATCAATGCTGGCGGCACAACGGTTTCGCCGCAGCTTTATCTGCAACTGGTGCGTGACGGCAATGCGCCGTTGGGCGAGTCGTCTTTCTACTCGACCTTCACCGGCCCGGCGATTTACACCGAAGCCAAAAAATATCAAAAAATCGACTTCAAGGAAATTGAAAAAGGCACGATGGATGTTGAAAAGCAGGCCACCAATGGGTACGTTGCCATGGTGCAGCATTACTTCGCTTCGGCATGGTTGTTGGGCGACGGCATCAAGCGCGACCTGTTTCAGCGCAAGGTTGACACCAACCTGTATGCGGCCGGCATGATCACGGCTGCCGGTGATGTAGCACCCGGCACGACCAAAACACTGGAGTCACGCCTGTTTGTCGGCCCGCAAGAAGAAAACATGCTCGAAAAGCTGGCGCCGGGCCTGGAGCTTGTCAAGGACTATGGCTGGCTCACCATTCTGGCCAAGCCGCTGTACTGGCTGCTCGACAAACTGCACGATTACATCCAGAACTGGGGCTGGGCCATTGTGGCGCTGGTGCTGCTGCTGAAAATCGCGTTCTACTGGCTCAATGCCAAGGCTTACGCCAGCATGGCCAAGATGAAAGCTATCAACCCCAAAATCATGGAAATGCGCGAGCGGCTCAAAGACAAGCCGCAAGAGATGCAGCAGCAGATGATGAAGATCTACAAAGACGAAAAAGTCAACCCGATGGGTGGCTGCTTTCCAATCATGGTACAGATCCCGGTGTTCATCGCGCTGTACTGGGTGCTCTTGTCCAGTGTTGAAATGCGGGGCGCGCCGTGGACGCTGTGGATCAAAGACCTGTCAACGCCTGACCCGTACTTTATTTTGCCGGTCGTCATGACGCTGACCACCATGCTGCAAACCGCACTGAATCCTGCGCCGCCAGACCCCTTGCAGGCCAAGCTGATGTGGTTCATGCCGCTGATTTTCAGTGTGATGTTCTTCTTCTTCCCAGCAGGCCTGGTGCTTTACTGGATCACCAACAACATCCTGTCGATCGCCCAGCAGTGGATGATCAACACGCGCATGGGTGTACCGCCACAATTTAATCTGCCCAAGTTTAAATAAGCAAAAAAGGCCGCGCAGCGGCCTTTTTCATTACTATCGCAGCAATATGCTGGCACGCCACCACGACCCCATCGCCGCCATCGCAACTGCCCCCGGTCGCGGGGCAGTAGGCATGGTGCGGGTCTCGGGCAAAGACCTGAGTGCGGTGATCACGGCGGTGTGCAACAAGGCCCTGCAGCCGCGTATGGCGACTTACCTGGCTTTTCTGGATGCGGCGGGTGGTGTGATTGACAAGGGCTTGGCCATTTATTTCCCGGCGCCGCATTCCTACACCGGTGAGGACGTGCTGGAGTTGCAGGCCCACGGCGGACCAGTGGTGTTGCAGTTGCTGCTGGCGCGCTGCCTGCAAGCGTTACCGGCGTTGCGCGTGGCGCAGCCTGGGGAGTTTACCGAGCGGGCGTTTTTAAACGACAAGATTGATCTGGCTCAGGCTGAAGCGATTGCTGATTTGATTGACGCCAGCACGGAGACCGCTGCGCGCTCGGCGGCTCGCTCAATGTCGGGGGCGTTCTCAAACGCCGTCAATGCGCTGTTGGCTCAGTTGATTCACTTGCGCATGCTGGTTGAAGCGACGCTGGATTTCCCAGAAGAAGACATTGATTTTTTGCAAAAGGCCGATGCGCAAGGCCAGCTCAACCGCTTGCAGGCGACCTTGGCAAGTGTCATGGGCAAGGCCCAGCAAGGCAGCATCCTGCGTGAAGGCATCAAGGTGGTGATTGCCGGGCAACCCAATGCCGGTAAGAGCTCACTGCTCAATGCCCTGGCCGGGGCTGAGCTGGCCATCGTCACGCCGATAGCAGGCACCACGCGCGACAAGGTGTCGCAGCTGATCCAGATCGACGGCGTCCCATTGCATGTGGTGGATACGGCTGGGCTGCGCGAGGCGCAGGATGAGGTTGAAAAAATTGGCGTTGAGCGCGCCTGGGCAGAAATACAAAGTGCCGATGCGGTGCTGTTCTTGCATGATCTGACACAGCAGGCTGCAACCGATTACCTGGCTGCTGACGCCAGAATTCAGGCGTCTCTAGCCCTGAGACTACCCGCAAAAACACCGATCATCGATGTCTGGAACAAGTCTGACGCGGCACCACCGCCCGGTAGCGCAGGCGTGGTGATTTCAGCAAAAACCGGCCACGGCCTGCAAAACCTGCGTGAACTGTTGCTGCGTACCGTGGGCTGGCAGTCTGCGCCGGAAGGGCTGTTCATGGCGCGGGAACGGCATGTGCGGTCACTTGGCAAAGTGCATGCGCAGCTGGCCAAAGCGGCCGACCAGCTAAAAGCCAGCAATCCGGCGCTGGACTTGCTGGCGGAGGATCTGCGCCAGGCACAGCTGTTTTTGAGCGAGATCACCGGGCAATTCACGCCAGATGACCTGCTGGGCGAGATATTCTCCAAATTTTGCATTGGCAAGTAATTCGTACTTTCTTACAGATAGGCAGCCTGATGTATCAAGCGTAAGCGGGCGTTAACCTCTCTTGCCATGCTGGCTGCCTGACGGTTAACGTCGCACCTCATGAATGTTCCTCTGGCTAATCGTTTGCGTTTTGATATCAACGGCCTGGCACAAGCCATTGCCCACTGTCACGCCAGTGATGCACTGCGCTGCAATTTCAGTGTGCCGCACTGGGAGATTCTGGCATCCTACATGCAGCCGTTTGCGTTGGGTGGCGGCAAGGTGCTGATTGAACAGGGCGCCACCGACAGAACCCTCTATTTCATTGAAAGCGGGACTCTGAGCGTGCATTACCAGGACGACAAGTCGCGCATCCGCATGGCACTGGTTGGCGCTGGCAGCATGGTGGGTGAGGGGGCATTTTTCTCTACCCAGCCGCGCAACGCCACCGTGCAGGCGTCAGGCGACTGCCAACTCTGGTGTTTAACCCCCATGCGGTTTCTGGAATTGTCCAATCGCCACAGCCCGATTGCGCTGGAGCTGACACTGGGCATGGCGGCGGTGATGGCCAAACGGCTGTACATCCGGCCCAAGCGTGTGGCCGTGACCTGATACGTGCCTTACGCAATACTTACGAGGGACTTGCAGAATTAAAAATCAGCAAACACCCAAACTCGCTTAGCGCTTAAATTTTAAGCACTTTTAGCTTGGCTTGGCACTGGCTCAGGGTTAGCGCATCAATTCCCCCTCGCTTCTC
>JBILXX010000101.1:0-11944 GCA_044378095.1 Polaromonas sp. | reverse complement strand
GAATCCCAAGCCCTTCATCTGGACTGCAAGTGCTCGTGACATTCTGGAAAAAGTCATACGCGCCAAGGCCAAACTCAAAATAGTTCAAACAGAGTGAAACACTACACTAGAAGCACCACGCTCCTTGGCAGGTGGCAAGCCCAAAAACTCGGGCAATGTATAAATTGCTATCAAAACCGCAGCGCCTGATGTAAAACCAAACAGGGCCGCAGGCGAAATAAAGTTGGCCAGGCTGCCCAGGCGCAACGCGCCAATCAGAAACTGCATGACGCCGACCATCAGCGTGACCGCCAGCGCCAACTGAATATAAGCGGGGGTAAAGGCCAGCGCCAGCGGCGACAGCATGGCAAACAGCGCCGGTGAAATGGTATTGGTCGGCCCCGACATGACGTGCCAGCTGGAACCAAACAGCGCAGCAATGATGCAGGGGATGATCGCCGTGTAAAGCCCGTACTCAGGAGGCAAACCCGCCAGTGTGGCAAAGGCAATGCCCTGCGGAAGTACCAGCACCGCGCCCAGGAGTCCCGCCAGCACATCGACACGCAGCGTACTGGGCGTGACGCTGGTCGTCCAGTCGCCAAACAGGCGTTGCCAGATGCTGATGTTGCGGGTTGATGAATCGCCTTGCATGGGCTTTAGCTTAATGCAGCTATGCCCAGCCCAGCAAACGCAATGCCAGACCGGACAAGGCAGCCACAACAATCACCCTGATCACACCCCATTTCAAGATCCACAAGGCAAGCGCTGCAGCCAGCACCATGCCCAATGCTGTCCAGTCGATGGGGCCATCAGTGCCCAAAGGACGAGCCACAGCAGCAATAAAAAACAGCGCCAGATTGGCAATCACCCCGACAACTCCCGCCGTGACTGCCGCCAGCGGCGCGGTGAGTTTCAGGTTGCCCCGTGTTGATTCCACATACGGTCCGCCCGCCAGAATAAAAATGAACGATGGCAAAAACGTGAACCATGTCGCCACACAAGCACCCAGCGCAGCACCTGTAAATAACGCCTCTGGCCCCACCACGGCCATGCCCCAACTGGCCACAAACCCGACAAACGCCACGATGATGATGAGCGGGCCGGGCGTGGTTTCGCCCAGCGCCAGGCCGTCCATCATCTGCGCCGTGGTCAGCCACTGGTAATGTTCCACCGCCGCCTGGTTAACGTAGGGCAACACGGCATACGCGCCGCCAAAAGTCAGCAATGCCGCTTTGGTAAAAAACCAGCCGATTTGCGTCAACGTGCCCTGCCAGCCATAGTTGAAAAACAGCAGCGCCATTGGCAGCAGCCACAGCAGCGCACCAGCCACCAGAACCACAGCGAGCCGCGACAATTTGAATACGGCGTGCGCAGGCGTTGGCGTATCGTCGTCAATCAATGCGGCCACGTGCACACCGCCAGCCTTCGACGCATGGCCACTGCCTTTGCCCAATGCACCAGGCGCAACCCGGTTCAGCACCCCACCCAAGAGCAGCGCCGCCAAAACCACCCACGGAAAAGCGATGTTAAAAGCCCAAACAGCTATAAAACTCATGGCCGCCAGCGCCCACGGAATGGGCGCAAGAAGCGGATTGCCAAGCGATTTGCTGGCAATGCGGTGCAACGCATGCAGAACAATCGCAGCCACCGCGGGCTTGATGCCGTAAAAAATGCCCGCCACGGTAGGCTGCTGGCCAAAGGCCATGTAAATCCAGCTCAGCGCGATCAACAGCACCAGCGATGGCAATACAAACAGCGTACCGGCCACCACGCCGCCCCAAGTTCGGTGCATCAGCCAGCCCAGGTAAGTAGCCAGTTGCTGCGCTTCCGGGCCGGGCAGCAGCATGCAATAGTTCAGCGCGTGCAGAAAACGCTTTTCAGAAATCCATCGGCGCTTTTCAACCAGCTCGCGGTGCATGATGGCAATCTGCCCGGCAGGTCCACCAAAGCTGATGAAGCCGAGTTGAAGCCAGAAACGCAAGGCTTCGCTGAACGATACCTGAGATGCTGGCTGTGTCGTCATGGTTTGCCCTTTTCAACGGTGGGCAGCACGATGCTGCGCCATTGGGCAATTTCCTGCGCGTCATCGACACCATCTTCGCCGCCTTCAAATCCACCCGCCAAAGCGCGCGCATTCAAGCCTGCGGCACGCAAAACCACTGCTGCATCGACACCCACGTGATGACCATAGGTGCAATACGCAACGATTTCCTGATGCAGGTTTTCGGCAAGCAGTCCGGCAGCCAAAGCAGGCACGTCTTCGAGACGACAGCGCCGAGCGCCCGCCAACATCCTCGGGCTGGCATCAAAGCGTGTCTGTGGCCGCACATCCAGCAGCAAAGGTGCATTGGCATGGCCTATACGGCTGCCAAGCTCTCGCGGCGAAATGAACAGAGAAGAATCGGAAACAATTGAATTGATACGGGTGTCCACAAAGTACTCCAAACGAGTTGCCAGCGCTTGGACGGGACACCGTCTATCTGTGAAGATTCGGGAGGCTGTGTTCCCGATGGGTGAATATTAGCATCGTCTAAAACTCACCCACGCTGAAACTTGAACACCGCCCGACTCGCCAGCGCATTTGGCCAAAAGCGAACTTCGCGGCCGTTCTGCAGGCCAAACTGGTCGAGTATTTCGAGCTGATTCTTCACCGCCAGCGCCTCAAAGTCCTGCAGCGTGCCGACGCGGATGTTTGGCGTGTCATACCACTGGTAGGGCAGCACTTTTGTAACGGGCATGCGGCCACGCAGCACCGCCAGGCGGTTTGGCCAATGGCCGAAGTTGGGGAAGGCGACGATGCCGATGCGGCCGACGCGGGCAGTCTCACGCAACATCACCTCGGCATTGCGCAGGTGCTGGAGCGTGTCGATTTGCAGCACCACGTCAAACGACGCATCGCCAAACAGTGCCAGGCCTTCGTCGAGGTTGAGCTGAATCACATTGACGCCGCGCGCCACGCAGGCCTGCACGTTGGCGTCGTTGATTTCAACGCCGTAACCGGAGCAGCCGCGCTCTTTGATCAGGTAAGCCAGCAGCTCACCGGTACCGCAGCCCAGGTCCAGCACGCGCGAGCCGTGCGGAACAAGGCGGGCAATCGACAGCAGATCAGGCGAAGGTGAAAGTGAAGGTGTCATGATGCCACCTTGCTTTGAAAATAAGAGCGCACTACGCCCATATATCGAGCGTCATCGAGTAAAAACGCATCATGCCCATGCGGCGCATCAATCTCGGCGTAGCTCACGTCACACTGGTTGTCCAGCAGCGCCTTGACGATCTCGCGGCTACGGGCTGGGGCAAAACGCCAGTCGGTGGTGAAGCTGATGAGCAGGAATTTGGCTGAAGCCTGCTTTAAAGCCGCGCTTAAGTCACCGCCAAAGGCAGCGGCGGGATCAAAGTAATCAAGTGCGCGGGTGATCAGCAAATATGTGTTCGCATCAAAGTATTCGCTGAACTTGTCGCCCTGATATCTCAGGTAACTCTCAATCTGAAATTCAACGTCTTGAGTTGAGTATTTGAACGGTGACGCGGCAGCGCCTAGGGCTTTATCTTTACCAGCAGGGGCCGCGGGACTGGCTTCGCCAGACCGCAGGCGCAGCGCCCCCTCGGGGGGCAGCGCAGTACGCGTAGCGACAAGCGTGGGGGCTTGTTTTCTGCCGAATTTTTCATTCATCACATCATCACTCAGGTAAGTGATGTGGCCAATCATGCGTGCAATCCTGAGGCCGCGCTTGGGCAGCACGCCATGCGCGGCATAGTGGCCATCACAAAAGTCCGGGTCGGTGACGATGGCGCGGCGCGCGACTTCATTAAATGCAATGTTCTCAGCCGTCAGGTTAGGGGCACTGGCCACCACCACGGCATGTTTGACCCTGCCTGGGTATTGCAGCGTCCAGCTCAGGGCCTGCATACCGCCCAGACTGCCGCCCATGACTGCGGCCAGGGTTTGAATGCCCAGTGCATCCATCAGCCGCGCCTGTGCATCAACCCAGTCTTGCACGGTCACGACGGGAAAGTCTGCGCCGTAAATCTTGCCGGTGTCGGGGTTGGTTTGCATCGGCCCAGTGGAGCCAAAACACGAGCCCAGGTTGTTGACACCAATGACAAAAAACTGGTTCGTGTCGACTGGCTTGCCGGGACCGATCATCGTGTCCCACCAGCCTTCAGATTTTTCCTGCCCTTCGTACACACCCGCAACGTGGTGCGAAGCATTCAAGGCGTGACAAATCAGCACCGCATTTGATTTGTCAGCGTTCAGCGTGCCGTAGGTTTCATAGCTCAGGTCGTAGGCGCGAATCGACGCGCCGCTTTGCAGCGGCAAAGCTTCTGCAAAGTGCATCGACTTGGGTACGGCTATCAACATATTTATGCGCATTAAAAACAAAAAACCCGACATCGCTAAAGGCGAGGCCGGGTTGGCATGCGTCTTTAGCTGAACTTATCAAGCGCCCGCAAGCTGTGGCAAATCGGCGCAACCGCAGTATATCAACCCTGACATCACCCAAAAAGAGCGAACAGGCCCAGCCCCAAAAAGATGACCGCACTGACAATATGCACCACCCGCAGCGGCACCAGGCGCGTCATGCGCTCGCCCAGCCACACCACGGGCGCATTGGCCAGCATCATGCCCAGGGTTGTGCCCGCCACCACCGCCAGGTAAGCATCAAATCGTGCGGCCAGCATGACGGTGGCGATTTGCGTTTTATCACCCATCTCGGCCAAAAAGAACAGCACAACCGTGGTGCCAAAGATACCAAAGCGCATCGGTTTTTTATCCGCCGCATCGTCCAGCTTGTCGGGGATCAGCATCCACACCGCCATGGCAACGAAGGACGCGCCCAGAATCCAGCGCAGGGCTTGCGGGCTGATGAGTGTGGTGAGCCAGGCGCCCAGCGCGCCAGCCATGGCATGGTTGAGAACCGTCGCGACAAAGATGCCCCACACAATCGGCCAGGGCTTTTTAAAGCGAGCGGCCAGCAGCAAGGCCAGCAACTGCGTTTTATCGCCAATTTCGGCCAGTGCAACGATGCCGGTTGAGATCAGAAAAGCTTCCAAAATACTCCTGAATTAATAGCTGTTTGCGCCCGTATTTATTGGTCTAGGCATTGATTTGGGCATTGAAACAGGCTCTTTGAGTCGCTCAAGCGACCATTATTATGATCTGCCTTGCGTTGCACGGCGTCATCAGCGTATCCTGATGCATTGAATCAACCGGAGACACCCCATGAACATCACATCTCTGAAAAACCTGGTCAGCGCCGAAGAATGGCAGCTGCGCTGCGACCTGGCCGCCTGCTACCGGCTGGTGGCGCTGTACGGCTGGAGCGACCTGGTCTTCACCCACATCAGCGCCAAGCTGCCTGCGTCTGTCAGCGGCAACGCGCATCATTTTTTGATCAACCCCTACGGCCTGATGGTTGACGAAATCACCGCGTCCAGCCTGGTCAAGGTGGATGAGCAATGCAACAAGGTGATTGAATCGCCCTTTCCGGTCAACCCGGCAGGTTTTGTGATTCACAGCGCGGTACATGAGGCACGACCTGACGCTGGCTGCGTGCTGCACACCCACACGCGCGCAGGCGTGGCCGTCAGTGCGCAAGCGGAGGGCGTGCTGCCGATCAGCCAGCAATCGACCTTTGTTTTGGCATCGCTGGCATACCACGTGTATGAGGGCGTGGCTTTTAAGGACGATGAAAAGCCGCGCCTGCAAGCCGACCTGGGGCAGGCCAACTTTTTAATGCTGCGCAACCACGGCCTGCTGGTGGTGGGTAAAACCATTGCCGATGCGTTTTTAAGCATGTACACGTTTGAAAATACCTGCCGCATTCAGATTGATGCCCAGTCGGGGGGCGGTGAGCTGACACAGGTCAACCCGCAAATTGTCAAAGGCGTGTCCGAAGCGATGCGGGTGCAAACAGGCGGGCTGGGCGGCGCGTTTGTCTGGCCTTCACTGATACGCAAGCTGGACAAACTGGACACCAGTTACGCCACCTGATCAGAACCGCAAAGCGTCGGCATATTGAGCTAACCGCTGGCGGCTGTGTCAGGCAAGCGATCGCCTTCCAGCACCTGCAGCTCTTTGCGCTGCATCTGCACGCCACCAAAAATCGTGGCAAAAGCCACGTCCTTGGCGTCGCGGCCTGTCCCTACCCGCACCAGGCGGTCAATCGGTGCCATCTGGGTCGGGTCAAACACCACCCACTGGTTGTCCAGCCAGGCCTCAAACACGGCATGAAAGTCTTGCGGCGGCTCCACAAAATAAACGTAGCCGACCACCAGACGCGCCGGAATATTCAACGCTCGGCATAACGTGATGCCCAGGTGCGCAAAGTCACGGCACACGCCCGCCCGCTGCACAAACACTTCTTGCGCTGTGGTCGTCGAGTTGCTGAAACCCGGCAGGTAATAAATCGAGTCGTGTATCCAGCTTTCAACCGCGCGTACCCGGCTCAGGCCATGGGGCAAGTGGCCGAACAGCTGCTGTGCAGCGCGGCTCAAAATATCGGACTCGCAGTAACGGCTGGGCATCAGGTAATGGAGCACGTCGTCGGGCACGGCTGTGACCAGAGCTTCGTCCAGATGCAAGGGTACGGGATGTGGGATCAGTTCAACCTGCGCGTTGTAGTTGACCGACAAAATCCCCTTGGGCGCATCCAGTCTTACAAAGCGGTTGCCCGTGCGGTCATCGGTAAACGTGCGCACCTTGACGCTTGGCGTGATGCTCAGGCGCTCAGACACCACCCGGTGACCGTCATGATGCGCGGCTTCAATGTTGAACAGAAAATGCGCCGGGTGCGTGACCTCGTAGTCAAGCTGCAAATCAATCGTGGCCGTGTGCATGGGAAATGTTGACGCCTTACTTCAAAGCTTTTTTAACAGCGCCCACACCCAGTGCCGCCAGCACGACAAACACGACGGCAAGGATCAGAAACAGGCCAAAGAGGATTTTGGCAATACCGGCAGAGCCAGCAGCCACCCCGCCAAAGCCCAACGCCCCAGCGACCAGAGAAATCAAGGCAAAAATGATGGCGTATTTCAGCATGACTGCATCCAGATGTTGACAAGCGTTGAGTGTAGTTTGCATTCCGTGCCAGATGAATCAGCCACCAAGCGATACGGCTGTAGGACAAAACCAGGCGTCATGCGTACACTTATCCGTTGTCACACACGTTCTTTTCAATCCAGGATCTTCATGAAACTTTATTACTCCCCCGGTGCCTGTTCCCTGTCCGTCCACATCACGCTGCATGAAGCGGGCATGAGCTTCACGCCAATCAAAGCCCCGACCAAAACCCACCTGCTGGAAGACGGTACCGACTACTACAGCATCAACCCACTGGGCTATGTGCCGCTGCTGGAATTAAACGACGGCACACGCCTGACGGAAGGCCCTGCCATCGTGCAGTACATTGCCGACCAGGTGCCTGAAAAAAACCTGGCACCCAGCAACGGCACCGTGGCCAGAGCGCAGATGCAAGGCTGGTTGAACTTCATCAGTACCGAGCTGCACAAAGGTTTTTCGCCGCTGTTTAACCCCGCCACCCCGGCGGAATACAAACCCATGGTGATCGACAAGTTGCTCAGCCGCTTCAAATGGGTGGACGAACAACTGGCCGGCAAAAAGTACCTGATGGGCGACGCCTTCAGCGTGGCGGACCCGTATCTGTTCAATGTCACCAACTGGGCACCGCTGGTGAAGGTTGATCTGTCAGGCTTTGCCAACATCGCCACGTTTCGCGCCCACATGGCCCAGCGGCCAGCCGTGCTGGCGGCGATGCGGGCTGAAGGGCTGATCAGGTAAGCAACTTGTTGACGCAAGCTGCTGACACAAATCCAGCAGAGTGTCTTGCACGAGCGCGTTGCTGATGCGTCAAACTTGACGTTTACAAATTTTCAAGAGTTCTTTATGCCTACTTTGTTCGATCCCGTCACCGCAGGTGACCTGAAATTAGCCAACCGCATTGTCATGGCGCCGCTGACGCGCAACCGCTCACCTGACGCAATACCTGGCCCGTTTGCCGCCACTTATTACACCCAGCGCGCCACGGCGGGACTGATCATCACCGAGGCCACAGCCATTACCCAGCAGGGCCAGGGCTATTCAGACGTGCCCGGCCTGTACGGCACGGAGCAGCTCGATGCCTGGAAGAAAGTTACCGAGGGCGTCCATGCCGCGGGCGGCAAGATTGTGGTGCAGCTCTGGCATGTGGGCCGGGTCTCGCACACGTCGCTGCAGCCTGACAACGGCGCACCGGTTGCGCCGTCAGCCATCACGGCCAAAACCAAAACCGTGCTGATCAAAGACGGCGTGCCCGTGTTTGTCGAAACATCTGAGCCACGCGCGCTTCGCGCCGAAGAGCTGCCTGAGCTGGTTCACAGCTATCAGACAGCGGCGCGCAACGCGGTGGACACCGTGGGTTTTGACGGGGTCGAAATTCATGGTGCCAACGGCTACCTGCTGGACCAGTTTTTAAAAACCGGCTCCAACAAACGAGAAGACGACTACGGCGGCTCGATTGAAAACCGCGCCCGCTTGCTGCTGGAAGTAACCCGCGCTGTGACGGCAGCGGTCGGTGGTGGCCGCACAGGTATCCGGCTGTCACCCGTGACACCCGCCAACGACGTGGTAGACGCTGACCCTCAACCCTTGTTTGACTACGTCGTGCGCGAGCTGGCCAGCATGAACCTGGCCTACATCCACATCATTGAAGGTGCCACTGGCGGCCCGCGCGAATTGCCCGACCGGCCTTTTGATTACGCGGCACTCAAAACGGCTTACCGCGACGCAGGCGGCAAAGGTGCGTGGATGGTCAACAACGGCTACGACAAAACACTGGCGGAGCACGCTGTGGCCGAGGGGGACGACTTGGTGGCCTTTGGCAGGCCGTACATCGGTAACCCAGACTTGGTGGCGCGCCTCAAAAAAGGCGCAGCACTTGCTGAGAGCAACAAAGCGACCTGGTATGGCGGCGGTGCTGAAGGCTACACAGACTATCCATTACTATCATATTAGTAGCTGCTTGCGCCCGTATTCATTGGGCTATAGGCCTAAAACATACTTGAAAAGAGCCTAAAAAGCCTCTTTTCAAGGGTCGTTTGATGGTTGCTCAATGCCCACCAATATGCAGGACGGTCGCCAGGTAGTCAAAAAACAGGCAATAAAGCGCGATCGGGATCGGCAGACCGACGGCGGTGCCGATCAGGTAGCTCCTGAACCGGATGCCCGACATGGCCAGTGCATAGTTCAGTGCAGGCGCGGTTTGCATCAACAGCCGCAGGCAAAACACGCTTAGCACGGGGCGCCTGTCCAGACCTTTCAAAGCCCGAATCGCATATTTGTTGTCGATTTGCCGCAGCGCATCGCCGCCCAATGACTTGATGACTACAAACGTAAACACACAGGACACAACGGCGGCGATGTAAGTTGCCAGCCCGCCCCAGAACTTGTCCAGCGCCAGAACGGCAGCCGCCAGAAAAATCCAGCCGGGGATCTGGATCAGGTTGCCGATGGCAAACAGGGCGATGAAGCTCAACATCCCGGTGACCCGGTTGTCCATGAACTTTTGGTACATGAACGCATGGTTGAAGTTGCCTCGCAGGCCGCTGAAGTGGAAAACAGCCAGCAGCAAGGCCAGGAAAGCAATGACCAAAAAGAGTCTTTTGTAGCGCAGCATGGTTTTATCAAATCTTAGTAAGGTTTTTGAACCTCAAACGACTGACGATTATGTTGAATACTTTTGACCACCTCATGACTTTTCAGGGCCCCCAGACAGTGATTGCCCGACCGACAGAGGTTGTAGCACCCGCGCCATGCGCTAAAAAAGTGCATAAACACAAACATCTGCACGTCGTGCGCCACATGATGGATTCATGGCTCGGTGCTGTGCTGGGCGGGGGCGTTTACGGGGCTTGGGCAGTGTGGGCCAATTGGTCGCAGGGGGCGACCATGGCTTTAACGATTGGCGCGGCGCACTGGCTAACCAGCGCCTTGCTAACTTTTTTTGGCACTTTGGCCATGCGGCAGTTTTATGGTCGTGGTCAACCGCAGATGTGGGGCTGGGCGGGCAGCTTGCGCGCCTTTGCTGGCGGCCTGTGTTTGACCTATGCCAGCCTGTTTGCTGTGCATGGCGCGCTGGGCACACAGCACTTGTTGCTGACGTTGGCACCCGGCATCGTTCCGAATATCTTGTTCTGCGCCAGCTACGCGCTGCTGCTCAAACGCACCATGACTGCCGTGACCCCATGACAACCAGCAACACCTCAACACCCTCGCCCTGGGCACAGCGGCACAATTGTGCGACTACACCGCCGCCGTTCTGGCGCAAATGCGCAGTGTGGTTCAGCCGTATTTGGGTACGCAGCAGCCAGACTATGCCGCCCATGTGGGCGCGCACACCCGGCACATCATTGAACATTACGACACCCTGGTCAAAGCTTGGGGCAAGGTTCAAGCAAATCCAGGCGTTGCCTGCCAGGCGGACTACGACGCCCGCGAACGCAACATGCAAGTGGAGACCAACCCAGCCGAGGCAATTCGGCGCATGGGATTGATTGAAGCGGCTTTGGGCAGCAGCTCTGGCCTGAGCGAAGCCGACATGCAGCGCACTGTACATGTGTATATCCGGGGCGGCTTGGTCGGTGAGCACAACTTTTGCACGCCGTCTACGCTGGCGCGCGAAATCATGTTTTTAAACAGCCATGCCACGCATCACTTTGCCATCATGCAAGGCTACGCCCGGGAGCGCGGGCAAACGCTGGGCGCAGGCGTTGGCAAAGCACCGGCAACGGTGGCGCACGAGCAGCGCCTCAGCAAAAGCGGGGTGGCTGCATGAGCGCTAACCTCAACGCAAGCAGCTTGCAACCCGCAGCTTTGCCCTGGCAAGAGCAGCCCCCCGAAGACAGTGCGCCGTTAACACTGCGTGCCCGGTTAAGCATTTTGTGGGAGCGTACCTGGCGCTGGGAATTTTGGCCGTCGTGGCTGTACTACGCGCCCATTGTGGTGTGGATTTTGTGGCTGGGGCTCAAACACCGCAGCCCAACGGCTTTTACAGCCGCCATCCCTGGGCTTGAATCAGGCGGCATGGTCGGCGAGAAAAAACACCAGGCCTTGCAACCCCTGCAAGACAACGCACCAGACCTGGTTGCCAATTTCAATCTGATCACTTCGGTTGACGCCAATGAGCGATTTACCGACGCGCAAAAATTCATCGCAGCACACGGCTTGCCCGTGGTTTTAAAGCCTGATGTCGGCCAGCGTGGGCGTGGCGTGTTTGTGGCGCGCTGCATAGAGCAAGTCATTGACTACCTGTCACGGTTTTCTGGCGCGGTCATTGTGCAAAAGCACATTGAAGGCGAAGAGTTTGGTATTTTTGTGGCGCGCATGCCGGGGCAGTCTGCACCGCAAGTTTTGTCCATTGTTCATAAGACATTTCCGACCGTATCAGGCGATGGTGTCCACAACCTGCAGCAACTGATACTGGCTGATGCGCGTGCCAAGCTGATTTCAAACCTGCTGTTCAAGCGTTGGGGCCGAGAGTTGGCCCGCGTGCCTGCCAAGGCAGAGGTCGTCAAGCTGGTTGAAATTGGCGCACATTGCCGGGGCAGCCTGTTTCTGGATGCGCGCGCACATGCCACGCCCGAACTGATCAGCACCCTCAGCCGCCTGCTGGACGCGGTGCCGGGTTACGCTTTTGGCCGCATGGATATTCGTGTCCCCAGCGTTGATGACTTTCGTCAGGGCAAGGGCATCAAGGTGCTGGAGCTCAATGGCGTATCGGCTGAAAGCGCTCACATTTACCACCCAGGCACGCCGTTGCTGGACGGCTACCGTGCCATGTTTACCCAATGGGGAGTGTCTGAATTTCTGTGTGTGAAGCGGATTGGATGTTAGCTGAGGTTTGAAGGTTTTTGGATTTTTTCTTTTCAAAGAGGCCCCTGCCAGGCCGCCGGAGGCGTCCCCCTCCCGTTT
>JBILXX010000100.1:0-12023 GCA_044378095.1 Polaromonas sp. | reverse complement strand
GCATGGGGGCTCACCAAGTTCATGATTCAATACCCTGATCTTGCAGCCTTTTAGGCGGTGCCCGCAACTTTTTTTACCTCACGTAGCGGTTAATTCGGCTGGCTTGCGGAATTCTGCAAGTCCCTCACCTGAATAAAGATATGCCACTGCCAGCAGTGCCAGCGCACTGCACAGCCATTTAAGAATGAATTTCATGGCAGCAAGAATACCACCGCGATAATCAAACGCTCATGAGCGCCATCCACATCACCGACATTGAAGCTGCCATCAACTACTGGCGCGAACGCTCGCCATCCCCCGACGGCATCACCCTGGCGCCCGAGCTGCGGGCGCTGGCCGAGGTCTATGCGCTGATGGTTTTTTACCGGGAAGACGAAGTTGGGGTGGCAGGCTTCCCACCCAAAGCCATGGCCGCCTGGCAAGCCTGGTACGCCACCACGGTGGATGCCCCCTGCATTGCCATTTGCTCTACCAGCCAGGGCGACGAGATGTGCAAGGGCTGTGGCCGCACCTTTGAGGAAGTACAAAACTGGCCCGCCATGAGCCCTTTTGACAAGCGCAGCACCTGGCGGCGCATCACAGCAGATGGCACGGCCTGGCGATTTGGGCGCTATGCCGACCGGGCACTGGAAAAGACTGAAAAAGTGTGAAAAGCAGCGTTTTTGCGGCGATTTTAAGTATCAAATCTGCCTATAAGCCAATAAATACCTGCGCAAGCAGCTCCTGAAATTATAGTAATTTGAGCGGGCCTCACTTCCCCATCTGCGCCTTGAAAGCCGCACAGTAATCCTTCTCTGGCAAAGCTGGCGTCGCCCACACGGCATCAAATGCATCGGCCTGGTCAGTTGCTGCCGCATCGCCGGCGCGTAGCCGCACCGCCTTGACCTTCAGGCTGGCTGGCAAATGCTGCGGTATGCCCAGCAGGCGGTCCACATGGGCACTGCCAGCCAGCAGCACCACCACTTTGCCGGGCAGTGCCACGTCTTTCAGCGTCTCAGCCATCCTGATGTCTCTGGCGATCTGGATACGCGTCATCGGCGTGATCTGGCTCTCGGGCAGCAGGTTGCAGTGGCCTGTGCGAATCAGTTGTTGCTGTGCTTTGAGCGCAGGGCCAGGCAACTGGCCGTCGAGTGTGCTGTCAGCCATGCTGCCGCGCATGGCACCTGCTGGCATGTTGGCACCCATGACCACAACGCCAGCCCGCACGGCGGTCATCACCGCCGGGCCGTAGGCCTCCCAGGGCCAGCCTTTGTCGTTCCATTTCAAGGCATTTTTGACTTCTTGCTCAGTCGATGAGGGGTGCAGCCTGGCCGTGGTCGCGCCTGCATCGGCCATCTCCAGCGCCAGTGCCGCCAGCAAACCGCGCTGAGCCAGCAACGCAATGACTTGGCTGTGAATCTGCTGATGTTCGGCGGCATCATGCTGCTCGCCCAGCAGCAACGCGTCCATCGGCAGCAGCGCATCAAGGCGCGCGCTGGTCACGGCCTGCGCCTCAGCGGCCAGGGGACGAAGCAGGGGTGCTTCAGGCGGGTTGGCGCAGCTGCTTAAAACGACACACAAGATCAAAGCGCTGGTTAATTTGGTCATCAGGGGATACTAATCCTTTCGCTCACGGTTGTATTTATCCTTTGTCAATGTCTTTGAACGTCACCCGCTCCACGCTCACATTACTTCTTGGACTGCTTGCCGCGCTGGCTTGCGTGCAGCTCAATACACCGTTGCCGTGGATGATTGGCCCTTTGGTGGCAACGGCCGTGCTGTCGATGCTGGGCGCGCCGACCAGCAGCTACACGCCGCTGCGCAACGCCGGCCAGTGGGTGATTGGCGCGGCGCTTGGCCTGTACTTCACGCCGCAGGTGGTGGCGCTGGTGGCCACATTGTGGTGGGCCGTTGCGCTCAATATTGTCTGGGCGCTGGCGCTTGGCCTGGCGTTTGGCGTGTGGCTGTACTGGGTACACAGCCGCCCGGGATGTCTGCATGTGGCGGGTTTGAGTACAGTGACCACTTACTTATCCGCGCCGATAGGTGCCGCGTCCGAGATGACGCTGATGGCCGAGCGCCACGGCGCACAGACGGATCTGGTGGCATCCGCCCACAGCCTGCGCGTATTGCTGGTCACGCTCATCATCCCGTTTGGGTTTCAGTTTGCAGGCCTGCAGGGGCTGGATGCCACGCTGCCCGGCCCGCAGTTTGTCAGCTGGCCAGGCTTGGGCTTGCTGACTTTGCTGACGGGCATGGGCTGCTGGGTCATGCTGATTCTCAAGCGCACCAACCCGTGGTTTATTGGCGCGCTGGCGGTTGCGGTGCTGCTGACAGCTAACGGCTACACGCTGTCAGCCATTCCACAAGCGCTGACCAATGCCGCCCAACTGGTCATTGGCATAAGCCTGGGCGTGCGCTTTAGCCGGGAGTTTGTGCATCAGGCACCCCGTTGGCTGGCGTCCGTCGCGCTCAGTACCGTCGTCATGATTGTCCTGTGTGCAGGTTTCGCCTGGGTGCTGGCGCAGTTCACACAATTGCACTGGGCCACCATGTTGCTGGGCACATCGCCAGGCGGTATTGCCGAAATGACCATCACCGCCAAAGTGCTGCAACTCGGCGTGCCACTGGTCACAGCGTTTCATGTCACGCGGCTGGCGGCGGTGCTGTTGCTGGCGGAGCCGATGTATCGGTGGTTTGTGGCTGAAAAACCCTGAAACGAGGTTTTTATGGCGCGTTTCAGGTATGTTTTAAGCCTCCAGCCCAGCAAATACGGGTGCAAGCAGCTATTTAATCTATAGCACCGAGGGTCCCCTCAATCCGACCCTCTTCCACCGCATGACAAGCCACCTTGATCCCATGCAGCAACTTCAGCACAGGCCGCTCGGTGCGGCAACGGTCGTTGGCATGTGGGCAGCGCGGGTTAAACGCGCAACCGGTCGGCGGGTTCAGGGGATTGGGTACTTCGCCTTGCACGGCCGTGCGGGCGCGGCCTGTGTCGTGCATCTTCGGGATGGCGTCGAGCAACATGCGGGTGTAAGGGTGGCGCGGGGCGGCAAACAGCGATTGCTTGTCGGCCAGCTCGACCAGACGGCCCAGGTACATCACGCCGACCGTGTCGCTGACGTGGCGCACCACGGCCAGGTTGTGGCTGATGAAAAGGTAAGTCAACCCGCGCTGCTTTTGCAGGTCCTTCATGATGTTGAGCACCTGAGCCTGCACGCTCACGTCCAGCGCGCTGGTCGGCTCGTCGCAGACCAGAAACTCGGGGTTGGTGGCCAGCGCCCGGGCAATCGAAATGCGCTGGCGTTGCCCGCCTGAGAACTGGTGCGGGTACTTGGGGCCATCCAGCGGGCTCAAACCGACGGACTTCAGCAGGTCGCCCACCTTGGCTTTCAGCTCGGCCGGGTCGGTGATGATGCCGTGCTCTTTGAGCGGCTCGCCAATGATGTCTTCCACAATCCACCGCGGGTTGAGCGACGCATACGGGTCCTGGAAAATCATCTGAATACGTTCACGCAGCTTTAAACCCGTGGGGCTTTTATAGGTTGCGTGCGCGTCCATGCCGTCAAACGTCATGTTGCCGCGCGTGGGCTGGTACAGGCCAACCATCAGCTTGGCAACGGTGCTTTTGCCGCAACCGGATTCACCGACCAGTGCCAGCGTTTTGCCTTTTTCAATCTCAAAACTCACGCCATCGACCGCATGCAAAAAAAGCTTGGGCTGGCGCTCGACAATGCGCGTGAGCAAGCTGGGCGAGACGTCGAACGTCATCGCCATGTCGTTGACCACGACCAGTGGCTTGACTGCGCTCATGCTGCTGCTCCTGACTGATCAACCAGCCAGCAAGCGGCGCGTGTCGCACCCGCATTGGCCAGTACGGGCCGCTCGGTTTTGCAACGGTCAAACACTTTGGGGCATCGCGGGTTAAAGGCGCAACTGACCGGAATCGCGTTCAGGCGCGGCATGGCGCCGTCGATCTGGTTCAGGTACTCGCGATCTTGTGTGATGTCAGGGATGGATGCCATGAGGCCTGCGGTGTAGGGGTGCGCCGGGTTGTTGATCACTTCATGCACCGGGCCAATCTCAACAATGCGGCCGGCATACATCACGGCCACGCGGTCACAGGTCTCGGCAATCACGCCCATGTCGTGGGTGATCAGCATGACCGCCGCACCCCGGTTTTTGCAAATGTTTTTCAAGAGGCTGATGATCTGCGCCTGAATCGACACATCCAGCGCCGTCGTCGGCTCATCGGCCACGATCAGTTTGGGTTCGGCTGCCAGCGCCAACGCTATCACCACCCGCTGGCGCATACCGCCCGAGAACTGGTGCGGGTAATGGTCAATGCGCTGCTCCGCGGCGGGGATGCCGGTGTCTTTGAGCAGGTCAATCGCGCGCTTGCGCGCTTCGGCATTGCTGACCGGCAGGTGCGCCTGAATCGTTTCTGTCAGTTGCTTGCCCACGCTGTAGAGCGGGTTGAGCGACGTCAGTGGGTCCTGAAAAATCGCGCCGATCTTGCGGCCCCGGATGTGACGCAACTGGTCGTTGTTCAGGTTATCAATGCGCTGGCCTTCCAGCAGCACCTCACCGCTGGCAATGCGGCCCGGTGGCTCCAGCAGGCCGATGATGGATGCACCGGTAAGCGATTTGCCCGCGCCTGACTCGCCCACCACACCGAGGATTTCACCAGGCGCAATGTCGAAAGAAATATTGTCGATGGCTCGCAGCGTGCCGCGTCGGTTGGGAAACTCAACAACGAGGTTTTTGACTTGGAGAAGACTCATAATTTATTAGCGCAATCTTGGATTGAGCGCATCGCGCAACCAGTCGCCCAGCAAGTTCACGCTCAGCGCAATGATGATCAGCATCAGCGCCGGGAACACCGTGATCCACCATTCGCCTGAAAACAGATAGTCATTGCCCACACGAATCAGCGTGCCCAATGATGGCGACGTAGGCGGCACGCCCACACCCAGAAACGACAACGTCGCTTCGGTGATGATGGCTGTGGCTACCTGAATGGTGGCCAGCACCAGCACCGGGCCCAGCACATTGGGCAGCACATGGCGCGTCATGATGCGTAGCGGCGCAACGCCCGTCACGCGGGCGGCTTGCACGTATTCTTTATTGCGTTCCACCAGCGTCGAGCCGCGCACGGTGCGGGCGTACTGCACCCAGCCCGTGAGTGAAATCGACACAATCAGCACGCCAAAAGCCAGCGATTCATGCGCGTTGGGGAACATCGCACGGCCCACACCGGCAATCAGCAGCGCCACCAAAATCGACGGAAAGCTGAGCATCACGTCGCACAGGCGCATCAAGAAACTGTCCAGCCAGCCGCCCATAAAGCCGGCCAGCAAACCCATCACCACACCAAAGGCAACCGAGATCAGCACCGACGCAAAACCCACCGCCAGCGAGATGCGGGCGCCGTACATCAGTGTCGACAAAATGTCGCGGCCCTGGTCGTCAGTACCGAGCAAAAACGCGCGATTGCCCTCAGCCTGCCAGACGGGCGGCAGGCGGGCGTTGGACAATTCGAGCGTCGTCAGGTCAAACGGGTTGTGAGGGGCAATAAAGCCCGCAAAAATGGCGCAAAACAGACAAATGAAAGCCACCACCGCAGCGGCAATCGCCATCGGGGACGTTTTAAAGCTGTAGCCGACATCGGTGTCAAGCCAGCGGGAGATGATGTTGGTCACGGGTTACTTCACGCTCATCCATTTAAACGGCATGAAGTTGTCAGCCAGTTGCACCAGGTCAACCTTCTTGCTCACGCCCCAGGCCAGTGCCTGCTGGTGCAGCGGCAGGTGGCCAATCTCGTCGGTGTGCAGCTTGAAGGCTTCAGCAATGAACGCCTGGCGCTTGGGCTTGTCGGTTTCTGACTGGATCTTGCCAATCAGCTCGTCCACCTTGGGGTTGCAGTACGAGCCCAGATTGAACTGGCCTGAGCCTTTGTCGTCGACGCAGCGCATCAGGCCATTGAGGGCGTTGTGCGCGTCATAAGTGCCCGGTGTCCAGCCCAGCATGTAAAAGCTGGTGTCACGGCGCAAGATTTTCGGGAAGTAGGTGCCCTTGGTTTCGGCCTGCAAATTGATCTTGACGTTGATGCGGGACAGGTTGGCGGCAACCGCCTGGCAAATTTCGCCGTCGTTCACGTAGCGGTCGTTCGGGCAGTTCATGGTGACTTCAAAGCCCGCGCCATAACCTGCGTCAGCCATCAGCTTTTTTGCGGCTTCCAGATCAAACGCCAGGCGCTTGTTGGCGTTGGCATCAAAGCCGTTGATGCCAGGGCCGACCATCAGCGCTGTCGGGTTGGCAGCGCCGCGCATCACGGTGCGCTTGATGCCTTCAATGTCGATAGCCTGATAAAAAGCCTGGCGCACGCGCTTGTCTTTGAAAGGGTTTTTACCCTTCACGCTGGAATACAGCAGCTCGTCGCGCTTTTGGTCCATGCCCAAAAAGATGGTGCGCAGCTCAGGGCCTGTCAGTGCCTTGGCGTTGGCACTTGAATTGACACGGGCAATGTCCTGCACCGGCACAGGCTCCATCACGTCAATCTCGCCAGAGATCAATGCCGCCACGCGGGTGGCGTCATTGGTGATCGGTGTGTACACCACTTCGGTCACATTGCCGTCAATCTTGCCCCAATACGTGGCGCTGCGGGCAAAGGTGGTTTTGATGCCAGGCTGGCGCTCACGCACGCGGAAAGGGCCGGTGCCGTTGGCGCGGAAGGACGCAGCGTTTTCAACACCCTTGCGGCGATCCACGGGCTTGCTGGCCTGGTTGGTTTCAGACCAGGTTTTGCTCATGATGTAGAGCAGCGAGATCACGTCCGGCAAGATGGGGAACGGGCCTTTGGTTTCAATTTCGACCACAAAGTCATTGACCTTGCGCACTTCCTTGACGTCATTGGTGTAGCTCTTCATGTCAGAGCCGTCACCCGATGCGCGTGCAAAACTGAACAGCACATCGTCCGCAGTGAACGGCGAACCGTCATGAAACTTGACGCCTTTGCGCAGCTCAAAACGCCACACCGTTGGGCTCGGCTGGCTCCAGCTGGTGGCCAGGATGGGCGCCAGGCTCAAGTCCTTGTTGCGACCCACCAGCGGCTCGTACACATTGCCTGTCACGCTGAGCTGCAAGGATTCGTTTAGCGAATGAGGGTCCAGCGACAGCGCATCGCCCTGATTGCCGATGCGGATGGTTTTGGCATTTGCGACGCCGACGACACCCATCACACCCGCTACTAAAATAATAGCTGCTTGCGCCCGTATCGATTGGGCCAAAGTCGTTTTTTTATGGTAATTTGACATGTTTTTCCTTTAAATCAGACCAAGAATATGAATTTATGCCGCAAGCGGCATCGATTGCTCCACCAAACCTGCAAACAATGCCGCCCCCAGCGGCAATACCTCGTCATTGAAGTCATAGCGGCTGTTGTGCAAAAAGCAGCCGGGCTGACCCAAACCATCGCCCTGGCCAAGCCGCAGGTAAGCACCGGGCTTGGCCTGCAACATGAATGAAAAGTCTTCAGCGCCCATGCTGGGCACGATGTCGCGCACCACGTTGTCTTCGCCCACCAGCATGGCAGCTATGTCGGCTGCAAACATCGCCTCGACAGGCGTGTTGATGGTGGCCGGGTAAATGCGCTCGTAGTTCATGCTCGCTGTTGCGCCAAAGGCCTCGGCGACTGAGGCGATCAGCGTGTGCAGCCGCTTTTCAATCATGTCCTGTACGTCGGGGCTGAAGGTGCGCACCGTGCCGACCAGCGTGGCCGTGCCGGGTATGACGCTCATCGCGCCCAGGTCGCCCGCGTTCATCGCGCAAATACTGACTACCGCGCTGTCTTGCGGCTTGACATTGCGGCTGACGATGCTTTGCGCCGCCGTGATGATGTGCGCCGCCACCAGCACCGGGTCAACAGCCATGTAGGGGTGCGCGCCGTGGCCACCCTTGCCTGTGATGGTGATGGTGATGCGGTCCGCTGCCGCCATCATCGGGCCACGGTTGATGCCCACTGTGCCTGCGGGCATGGACGGCCAGTTGTGCATGGCATAGGCTGCTTGTACGGGAAAGCGGTCAAACAAACCGTCTTCAATCATGGCCTTGGCGCCGGCATAGCCTTCTTCACCGGGCTGGAATATCAGCACGGCTGTGCCGTCAAAGTTGCGTGTTTCAGCCAAGTAGCGTGCAGCACCCACCAGCATGGTGGTGTGGCCATCATGGCCGCAAGCGTGCATTTTGCCGGGCTGGCCAGACTTCCAGCCAAAGGCGTTGTGCTCGGTCAGCGGCAGCGCGTCCATGTCAGCACGCAGGCCAATCATGTTGCTGGACTTTCCCTTCCCGCGAATGATGCCCACCACGCCTGTTTTGCCAATGCCAGTGTGAATTTCATCCACCCCGCACAGCTCAAGCGCCTGCTTGACGCGGCCTGCGGTGTACACCTCTTCAAAACCCAGTTCAGGGTGAACATGCAAATCACGCCTGAAAGCCGTCAGCTCCGGGTGAAATTCAGAAATGGCTGCAAAAGCGCGGCCAGTGGCCATCAGCTTTTGGGGACTCATCGTTTTTACGGCTGTCAACATCAATGGCCTCCAGACTTGCCCACGCGCAGGCGCGGGTCAACGGCAAAATAAAGCAGATCAACCACCAGGTTGATCACCACAAAAATCAGCGCCGTCAGGCACAAATAGGCGGCCATGACAGGAATGTCGGCAAAAGTTACGGCCTGTATAAACAGCAGCCCCATGCCCGGCCATTGGAAGACGGTTTCAGTGATGATGGCAAAGGCAATCAGCGCACCAAGCTGTAAGCCAGTAATAGTGATGACCGGTACCAGCGTGTTTTTAAGTGCATGGCCAAAGTGAATGCTGCGGTTGCTCAAGCCTCGTGCACGGGCAAACTTGACGTAATCGGTGCGCAGCACTTCCAGCATTTCAGCCCGTACCAAGCGCATGATGAGGGTGAGCTGAAACACCGCCAGCGTGATGGCGGGCAGCACGATATGGTGCCAGCCTTTGGCTGTCAGAAGGCCAGAGCTCCACCAGCCGATTTGCACCACATCGCCCCGGCCGAAACTGGGGAACCAGCCCAAGCCGACGGCGAACAGCAAAATCAGCAAAATGCCGACCAAAAACGTGGGTAAGGACACGCCGAGCAACGACACCGTCATGAACACCTGGCTCAAGAAAGTACCCCTTTTCAGCGCGGCATAGACGCCCATCGGGATGCCCAGTACCAGCGCCAACAGCGCCGCAATTGCTGCCAGTTCAAGCGTTGCGGGTAAGCGCTCGGCGATCAGGCGCGAGACTTTGGAGCCCTGGCGCAAGCTCAGTCCAAACTCGCCGCGCACGGCATTGGCCAGAAAGTTCCAGAACTGCACCAGAAAAGACTTGTCCAGCCCCAGGTCTGCCCGCAGCTTGCGGATTTGCTCTGGCGTTGCGTCTTGACCCAACAAAAACACCACCGGGTCGCCAACAAACTGGAAAAGCAAGAAGGAAATAAATGCCACCGAGACCATGACGATCACGGCTTGGAATAGGCGCTGGGCAATAAATGAGAGCATAGACGCTAGGAAATTAATACATCATCGTAGCAAAGCAAGGCGCATGCCGACAGCGGGTTTACAGCAGTCTGTCGAATTTGCAGGCAAAAGACCTGTCATAGGTGCGATGCCTGCCAAACCGTGCTTTTCCAGCGTCTCTTCCGCGGCCAGCTTCAGCAAGGGCTGGGCTCCAAACTTACCCACCGTGGCCACAATGTCATTTTGTGCCACCATCTGGCCTGTCAGCAGGACAGCTTTGCCAGCATCAAAGTTATCGTCTTTGGTGACCAACACGACGGGTCTACCTTTGACACCGCCCAGCGCATTGGCCCGGTTGAAGGCCAACTCAATGTCAGCGATGTATTCACTGGCCATGTTTACTGTCAGCGGGTTGGTCACCGATGCCAGCTGACCGATATGGGTCGGGCGTCCAGCGAGGGTGGGAAGCGTTTGCGCGTGAGCGCCAATACCAGAGCTCCCCAGTAACCACGCAAGCGCTAAACCTGATATTGAACGAATTAGTTTCATGTTGCAATCTCCTGAAGTCGAACCCAGCTTCCCCGATATGAATATATTAAGAATATATTAAGATTACAAAAATTCGTAAAATGAGTAATTATTGTTTTTTGGATTCATTTTTTTGATGCAACTCACACTGAAACAAATCCGGTACTTTTTAGCCGCTGCGGAGACCGGTCAGTTTTCGGCTGCTGCTCTGCAGGTTCACGTCACGCAGACGGCAATCACTGCTTCTATAAAGGAGCTTGAACAGTCTTTGAACGTTGCGTTATTTGAGCGCCGCCATGCCAGCGGCGTTGAGCTGACACCGGATGGGCATCGCTTCATGCAGCATGCATTGAACATTCAGGCGGCGGTCAACAACGCAGTAACTAACCCAGGAACTTTGCAGCGAAACATCAGCGGCAAAGTGCATTTGCAATCGACTTCGACCATGTACGGTTACTACCTGATTCCTGCGATTGCGCGCTTTAAAGCTGCGTTTCCAGACATTGGGCTGTCGGTTGAGGAGCAGGATCGCAGTGCGATTGAAGACAACGTGGTCAAGGGCGCGGCTGACGTTGGCATTATTTGGCTCAACGGCTTGCAAAACAGCCGCGACCTGGATGCGGTGGCGTTAACCCGATCACGCCGGCAGTTGTGGCTGTGCGCCAGCCACCCCCTGCTCAAGCGCAGATACGTCTCTTTACAGGATGTCGCGCGTGAATCCTATGTTGTGTTTGATTCTGACGAGGTCAAGAAAAACACCTTGAAGTTTTGGCAGGACGCCGGACTAAAACCCGACATCGCCTACACCACGTCGTCCATGGAAGCCGTGCGCTCCCTGGTAGCGCAGGGCATGGCCGTCACCATACTCAGTGATGTGGCCTATCGGCCTTTTTCAAGAGAAGGTCTGCGGATTGACACCCGGCCATTGCTTGAAGGCTTGCCGCCAATTGAGATTGGCATCATCTGGAAACGCGACCACGATTTGACGCCTGCGGCGGCAGCCTTCAAGAGCTTTATGGAGCTGACCTTCAACGGCCCCGGCGCCGGCGTCAAAATCGTTTAGTCGTTTAGTCGACCTTGACCAAGCGCCAGTCAATCCGGTTGTCCGCGCGGTGAACCACGTCGATGTTTTTCTTCATGACCCACGGGATGATCTGGTTGTGCAGCGGGATATGGGAGACAGTGTCGTTGGACGGTTGCAGCGCTTCGGTCAAGAAGCGGTTGCGTACCGGCAAGTCGGTTTCGCTTTTTATCCGGTCCACCACAAAGTCCATGCGGGTGTTGCTATAGCGGCCTACGTTGTAGTTAGTCGAGAAACCCACTATTTTCAAGTTTTGATTCAAGCGCAAGCCTGCTGCAAACGCAGCATCGCGGGTAGGTCAGCCAGCCCTATCCCATCTGAGCGCAAAAAAGCCGCAGCTTGTTGAGTATCTTGCGCAGATTGTGCGCGCAAGCGCACAGCAAAGCATTGACCGCATCCCCGTTCGCGCCTTTGTAGGCAAGTTTCTAGCCAGCCTACTATCGGACTCCATTTGACCAATCGCCGGCTCAATCGCACTGCACGCGCACCCGCCATCCGGCCCCACCAGGGTGGGGTGAAACAGCTCTTCAGGCAGGTTGATTCGGGTTGCAACCCGCAAAGGCTGCGTGTTGATTTTGGTGCCAGAAACGATTTCTGACGCGCCGGCCAGGGCACTTGAATTGCAAGCAGAGACAGGCCAGGTGATCGCATTCTTTTGCGCAGAACACATGACGCATCAAAAATTGTGTCTGAGGTGGAAAATCCCCCGAGGTCCGGTGCCATTGAGGTCGGGGTCAAGAATTACTTCACCAGCCGTATTCGGGGTAATGGTAACTTTCGCTTGGAGCCTGTCAGAAATTTTGTGTTTGAGGCATACCATTCCCCCAAAGGAGTTACATGCCCCGCACTACAACCAAGTCCGCTGTCAGCGGCAAATCGGCACAGCCGCAAATTTCAGCCAAGCTA
>JBILXX010000019.1:0-42751 GCA_044378095.1 Polaromonas sp. | reverse complement strand
CAATGGCCTTGACCGACACGGCGCGTGGCGTCTTGCTGGTTTTGCCCGCTCTGGACGGCGGCCTGCAAAGCACGCAAACGTAATGCGCATGCGGCTCGTGGGCATGCGCAACAAACTGGCCCGTACACCGGGTGCATGCGCTTAGTTGCAGCATGTCGCTGTCGAAAAAGCGCACCAATGTCCATGCCCGCGTGAAATCGAGAATCGGCTCGCCCCCCTGTTGGCTGATCTGCTCAAGGTAAAGCCGGTAGCTTTTGACAACTGCCGGAATGCGCTCGCAGTCGCCGTGCGTGACCATGAAGCGGTAAATGTTGTAAAACATTGACGAATGGATATTTGCCTGCCACGTCATGAACCAGTCGGTGGAAAAAGGCAGCAGACCTTTGGGAGGCGACACACCTCGTATTTCCTTGTAAAGCTTGATCAGACGGTCACGGCTGAGGGATGTCTCTGCTTCCAGGAACTGCAGGCGCGCCCCCAGCTTGATCAGGTCTATGGCAAGATGAATTTCGCGGGCTTCGCGAATAACGCTTTTAGGCAACATACAAACTTTGCGGTTCAAACTTAATGCAAGGCATCAATGCGTTGTCCAGACAGGACAATGGCCGCATGCGCCTGTTGCAAAGGCAGGCTTTTGCCCTCTTGCGTCAAGGCAGACAATATCGGCTGATCATCAAACCGCAGGCGGCACAGAAACAGGCTTGAAGAGGCCAGTTTTACAATTTGCGAAAGCGACAGGTTGCCCAGCAAATCAGCAACCTCCCGGCTCAAACCCATTCGAAACATGGCGGATGCAGCGTCTTCGCGAACCAAGCGCTGCGCCAAAAGCAGATAAGTGAGATTTAAATCGCCGATTTCAGTGGTATTGGGAGTGTCAGTCATATATTTCATGATCCTCAGTTTTGCAAAATTTGAAGCGTTACCGTCGGGTTAAAAGTCAGATGAAAAAACCATTGTGGCTGCCAGAATACTGCCCCTGCGCCCTAAGAATCTGTCTATGGAATGACAGCTTATTTATTGTTTGATCTGGAGTTTTCATCGCCAGCCGTCAATGTCCGCTAAAAGACAGAGATTGCAAAAAAATCGATTCCAGCTCAAGCCCATTCGAAACATGGCGGATGCAGCGTCCTCGCAAACCAAGCGCTGCGCCTAAAGCAGACAAGTGAGATTTAAATCGCCAATTTCGGCATTTTTATCGTTTCATGTAACATTTTTTATTTTTTTCAGCTTTGCGAAATTTGAAGCGTTGCCGTCTAGTTAAAAAGTCAAATGAAAAAACCAATGTATCTGACTAAATTCTGCCTCGACAGCCTAAGCATTTGTCTATTTGCTATGTAAGACTAAAACCGATTTAAGTAATTTGAAAGTATTTTGTTTCAATTTATAATTGTTTTATCACTTTTATCACTTTTATCACTTTTGCGGCGCGCAACGACAACGAAAATTTTGAAAGAAATTCATTCACAGTTTGCCGTTTCGATTTCGTACAACCAAGCCAACACTTGCGCAACCGCCAAATACAACTGCGGCGGAATTTCATCATCAAGGCTTACTTGCATCAGCAGTTTGACCAGCTGTGGCGATTCATGCACATACAAACCGTTTGCGCGTGCATGCTGGATGATGGTGTCGGCCACTGCGCCATAGCCTTTGGCCACCACCCGCGGTGCACGGTTCTTGTTGGCGTAGGAGAGCGCGATCGCGCTCGGCCTGTTTGCCATGTCATCGGTAGTCAATGCTTCGCCTTTCGGGTCAGGCAACATCGTTGGCTTTCGGCGTGCCGGGTGTTTCAGCACTTTGCGAAGACGAGCCAATTTGCAAGCCTGTCAGATCAAGTCCATGCGCGGACAGGCGCGCGGGCAACCCTGCACGCGCTTGACCGAGCCGCATGCGGGTTGCGTCTTCACTGGCAGCCAGGCGAACCTGCAATGCATAGCCAGAAAGACTGATACGCACGTCTATGTCCCTGAGGTTGGGGAGTGTCAAAGTCAGCCGTGTACTCCAGGTTTGTGGCGTCGCCTCATCGGTGGTGTTTGACTGGCGTTCGTCGGCCTGGATTTCCCACTCCATGGGCACAGACGGCCAGGCTTCGCCGCTCCAGCGAAAAACCGACTGTGCAAGTACTTCGAGTTGCTGTCGCACCAGAGCCACCGCATCCTGATGGATACCTAGAAACGCAGGTGCGCTCCGTGCCGCATTGGGCGCGCTGTCGTCATTGCCTTTAACAGCAAGGGTTGTCACTTCAGCCACATCAATGGCCGCCACGGCGTTTTTGTGCGCACGGATCGTTTCAAGAATTGGCACTTGTTGGGCTGAGTCCGCGCTTGAATCGGACACCGTTGCTACATTGGCAATCGATTCCCCCATAAGGCGGGCTTGCGGCTCAAGCTTCAGCTCAGCCAGGGTCCGGCTGCCGGCTGCAAACTGTGCCATGTGCGACTCGTAAAACAATCCAGATTGACCCACGAGGCGGGACAACGCCGTGGCAATCTGTCCAGATGGTGGCAATTGCGCCCATGACATGAGAGGTGCGCTCCCAAGAATGCGCGATGCCGCCACGGTCGGGCTGTCAAGAATGGCGCTGACTGCCTGCGCTGCCGCGCTCAGGGTCACCGCCTGTTCGGTACGGCCAGCCAAGCCGCCAGCGCCCGATAGGTCTCTTTTTTGCAGCCCCATGCCGATTTGCTGCTCAACGGCCGATCGCGAAGGCAGGCGGATGTGGTTGACTACTTCATCAAGCTTGGTGACAGGTCCGGGGCCAGCAATTTGCAATTCAGGTTTGACCGGCACCAGGTCTAGCCGCTGAGCCAGCCGGTTGGCCAGCAGCGTGTCAACAAGGGGGCTCAAGCCGCTCACAAATGCCTGTCAGAATTCTTGCCGTAGGCTTTCTGAAGGCTGTCCTGCTGCTCAAGACTCCTGAGCACCTCACCAAGATGCCGCAATTGCGGCACGACCAGACTGGAGAGTTCAGCTTGACGGGTCGCGATGCGGCCGAGAAGCAAATATTTGCGCGCAAGCTGTTCCTCGTGCAGCGACTCCAGCGCTTGTATCTCCCTTAACCGGTCAACCATGGCGCTGTAAATCTCCTCTTGCGCGGGCAACTCGGCCCACTGGCCTGAACGCGCCTGCAACAGCATTTGCTCGGCCAGTGTGGATATTTGCTCATAGCAATGCATCACTTCACTTTGAGAACTCATGTCAGGCTCCTGCGGAAAAACGTTGAGGAGCGGGGTCGTTCGACGCCAGAAGCATGGCGTGTGGTTTCACTGGATCAATCTCGCGCCAGGCAGAAGAGATGTTGTCCAGCAGGCGGTCCGCTTCGTCAAGTAGTACCGGGTCGTTGCGCAGGTTGGCTTGCATCAGGCGCTGGCTGATGTAGTCATACAGCGCAGACAGGTTGTCTACAAGTTTAGCGCCCGCCTCGCCGCCCGCTTGGGCGTCCAGGCTCGCCTTGAGGCCGTTATCGACGATGTTGATAGCCTTGGAAATTGCCCTGCCTTTGGCGGCGATTTCCTTGCATGCCATGTGGTGGCGGGCCATGGCGATGGCGATCTTGGCACCGTCAAAAAGCATGGTGATAAGTTGGTGCGGGGACGCGCTCATGGCGGCCGACTGCAGACCCACCTGGGCATAACTCCGAACGCCGGCGGCGCTGTTGGCGGTGCGTGTATACATCAAATAGCCTTACTTTTTATTGCTGTTGTTCAATGCTTCGAATTGCTGCGTCAGATAGGAACTGGTCTGGTTCATGCTGTTCATCATCACGTCCAGCTGCGTGAATTGCGCCTTGTAGCGCGCAATCGTGGCGTCAATGCGTTCCGACGTCACCGTGTACTGATTCGCCAGCGAATCCAGTGTCTTGTTGATGCCTTTGGTGGCGGAAGTCAGCACACCGTCAGTGCTGTTGGTGTAGCCGCCAAGCAGCGTCGACATTTTGGTACCAAAGGCGCCGGTTCCCGCTGAAAACAAATGCGCCACGCCACTCATCTTGCCATCAAGTGCTGCCGTCAGCTTGGTCGAATCAAGCGTCAAAGTACCGTCCTTTTGAAATGAAACACCAATCTGCGACAGCATCGTCAGGCCGCTGCCGTCGTCGGTCTGCGCGGACGTCAACGCCGAACGGATACCCGTTTGAATGTTGCGCAGCGTCGAATCGCCCAGCAAAATCGCACCTGACTTGCTGGCTGGGTCAAAAGCGGTCAACCTTGAAGCCACGCTTTGCAGGCTGTTGTACGCAGAGACAAAAGTGCTAACCGCGCTTTGCACGCCAGCTTTGTCCTGCTCTACCTTCAAGGTGGTGGTTCCCACCTTGGTCACAGTCATCGTGACGTCCTGAATGGCGCCCGCCACGCTGTTGGTGGGACTGGTGATGGCAATGCCGTTCACGGTCAGCAGGGTATTTTGCGCAGCCGCGGTTTGCTGCAAATTTTGTGTCGCGGCTGGATCGTTCGCCAGCAGGCTGGACAAGGCTGCATCACCCGTGACCGTGATTTGCATGCTGGAGGCTAGCCCGGTCAGCTTTGACGTCAGCACCAGCCGGTTTGGCATGGCGCTGCCGTCGTTGACGATAGAGGCCGTCACACCGCTGGCGGCATCACCATTGATGGCGTCGCGAATGCCGGCCATCGTGCTGCCGGCGGCAATGGTGATCGGCGTTGCCACAGTTGCCCCGGCGGTGAAAGTTGCACCGGTGAATTTGCCGGTGACCGGGTCGGCGGTGGCGCCAGTCACCGCGCCGAACTGAATCGTCACCGTGCCGCCGCCAATCGCAGCGGTGCTACTGGTCACGCCTGTGGTTGCCAACGACTGCGCCTGCGACAGCTGCGTGACATTCAGCGCGTAAGTGCCACTCGATGCGGTTGACAGCGCCGTGGCCGTCACCACATCGCTGGCGGTCGAGGAGGCCTTGACGCCCTGAAACAACTCTGGCTTGGCAAGTGCTGCGGCAGCCGACTGAAGCCCGCTCAAAGCGCCACCGAGCTGGCCGTATGCTGACAGCTTGGTGGTGTAGCTGGTTTGCTGCTTCTGAAGCGCAGCCAACGGGGCTTGCTCGGCGCTTTTCATGCCTGCCAGCAAGGTGTTCAGGTCAAGGCCGGAGCCAATGCCAAGGGAAGAAACTGCGGCCATGAGATTCCTTGATTGCTATATGTTGCGCATGTTGCTGTTGGCTGCCGACCTGGTCAAACCGACTGCGCAAACAGCAAGCCCTTGAGGTTGTCCACGGCTTTGGACATTTTCACCACGTCTTCGGTTGGTATCTGGCGGATCAGCTGGCCGGTTTCCTGGTCCACCACCTTGACGATCAGCTCTTTGTAATCAGGATCGATCTTGAACTGCACACTGATTGAAAAGCCTGCCATCACCTTATTGATGTTTTCAATCGATTCCAGAACCCGTTTTGCATCCGGCTTGTCAAGCGCGTCATTCTGGACATCAGCCAGAAGCCTGGGCACTGGCATGGCCATGACCGCCGCAGGCGCCAGTTTGGACGCAAGTCCGTGCGCCCTGCCAACAGGTGTCTGCTGATCTCTGCCTGTAGCTATCTCGGATGTTGAAATTGACATAGGAACCTTTGCCATAAACCGCTATCCGCTCGCACCTGAAAATCTGTTTTCAAGAACGACCGGGCAGCGCAATCAGGCTTTAAAGCCTGATTGACTGACCATGTTTGCAAGTGATAGCTCCATGCTGTCACCTTGGGTTTCTTAGAGCCAGCCGCCATCGGCTGGCTCTAAGCTGATTACTGCAGCATGGACAGAACGCCCTGGGTGGACTGGTTGGCCTTGGCCAGCACAGAGGTACCGGCTTGTTGCAGGATCTGCGCGCGCGTCATGTTGGACACTTCAACCGCGTAGTCAGCGTCTTCAATGCGCGAACGCGAAGAGGCAAGATTGGTCACGGTCGTGCCAAGGTTAGAGATCACCGAGTCAAAACGGTTTTGCACTGCACCCAGCGAGCCACGCTGGTCATCAACTTTTTTCAGTGCCAGATCAATCACTGCCAAAGCGCTTCCAGTGGCCCCACCATTGACCACTGCTGAATCAGCGTCATACGCTGCCTTGGCTGAGGCCATTGAGGCTGCCGTAGCAAAAATCGTCGTGTTGGCAACCGCGCCAGTCAAAGCATTCACATCGCCTCCCGTCAACTTGTACGTGCTACCAGTTGAATCGGTGACAGAGTAGTTGGCATATGTATCGGTGGCAGCAGTGTAAGTACCGTAGCCTTGCAGCGTCAGGCCGGCACCAGCACCAGCAACGGCGGAAGTTACACCTGTGAGGTTGACTGCGGTTGTTGTGGTCACTCCGCCTGCCACAGTAGTGAAATTGGTTTTTTGGGTGGATCCGCTCACATTGAAACCAGTCAAGCCCAATGCGGATCTGTCCATTTTTTTCAAATCAACGGCAATGGTCTGGCCGTCATTTGCACCGATCTGGATGCTCAATGACTGGTTGGAAGCCAAAACTTTGACGCCATTGAAGTCAGTTTGCGCCGAAGTGCGGTCAATTTCAGCCAGACGCTGGGTAATCTCTGCCTGAATAGAGGCCTTGTCGGCGGTGGTGTTGCTGCCATTGGCAGACTGAACTGTCAATTCACGAATCCGCTGTAAATTGGTATTGATTTCGCCCAACGCACCTTCAGTGGTTTGAGCCATCGAAATACCGTCGTTGGCATTGCGCTGGGCTTGTTTCAAACCCTTGATATTGGCTGTGAAGCGGTTGGCAATGGCCTGACCAGCGGCGTCGTCTTTGGCGCTGTTGATGAGCATGCCAGAAGACAAGCGCTGGATCGAGGTGTTCAGCGCACCTTGCGACTTGGTCAGGTTGTTCTGTGTGAGCAGCGAGAGGGAGTTGGTGTTGATAACTGAGGACATGAAAGGCTCCTGATTACAAAGGGTTGATGGGCTCCGGCAGGTTTGCCGTCACGCTGGTCTTGTCTGCTTGAACAGTCTGCAAACCACCGTTATTTGAGTTATCGGCCAGCCTTTGAAAAACCTTTAGGGCTGCGTTCAAATAATTTGCCTGTTTTTTCAAAGTCTTCCCGCTTAAATCCGTTCCGCTGCAAAAAACCGTGGTTTTTCTTTCTGGCGCCTTCCCGCCTTTGGGGAAGAAGGCCAGGCGGAGTCGGGCGGCACGGCGCGCTATTCAGGCACAAAATTTATACAAAATCAGGCTCTAGCCCATACAGGACGGGCGCAAGCAGCTATGAATAACAGAGCAGTTAAGCCTCAAGCCGCCATATTCATGACTTCCTTGTACGCATCGACCAGCTTGTTGCGCACCGTGATCCCGGTTTGAAAGCCAATACCGGCTTTCGCCAAATCGACCATCACGTCGTTCAGCGCGACACCGGGCTTGCCCATTTCAAAGGCTTCGGCCTGGCGGGACGCGCTTTGCTGCGCGCTGCTGATGCGCGCCAGCGACTTTTGCAGCTCGCCGGCAAAGCCGCCGGTGGCCGCTTCGCCGCTTGAGGCCGGCGCGGCGCCCATTGACGGGGCCAGGGCGCGCATTTGCTGCAAGACGGATTCAATGGACGAGATGGACATTTGTGTGGGGGGGGCTGCAAATCAGCCCATGGGTGAGGATGTGCTGAAGCGTAACAGTGCGACTTTGCGCCGCATCGTGCCAAAAGATGGCAAAACCCCCGGTTGTTCAACCGATCAAACGCTGCTCGCCAGTCTGACAATTTCTTACCGATCCAAAGGGCATGTACCGCACGCCACGAACCATCTCCACCACCACCTACCGCCGCCCTTTTTTTACCGCTTTTCAACGCTTTGCGCCCAATTCATTGCCCTATGCCACCTCTCGCCCTGCCGTGCACCCATCCTGACTGCTCATGCTGCGCCGCTACCGGGGAGCGCCGGGCGGCGCTAGCGCTTAACGCATGAGCACAGTTGCCGATGCCACGGGTGTACAGGCAACGCCTGGCGCCCCCTCCCTGGTGCAGCAGCTACGCGCCAACCCGCGCCTGCCGCTGATTGTTGGCGCGTCGTTTGCGTTTGCTGTCATTGCCGCACTGTGGATGTGGAGCCGACAGCCCGACTACAGCGTGCTGTACAGCAACCTGTCGGAGCGCGATGGTGGCGCCATCATTGCATCGCTGCAGCAAATGAACGTTCCGTACAAGTTCGCCGAAGGTGGCGGCGCCTTGCTGGTGGAAAAAAGCAAAGTGCCCGAGGCGCGCCTGCGCTTGGCCGCAGAAGGACTGCCCAAGGGCGGCACCGTCGGCTTTGAGTTGATGGACAACCAGAAATTTGGCACCAGCCAGTTTGCTGAACAGGTCAACTACCAGCGTGCGCTTGAGGGTGAACTGGCGCGCTCGATCAATTCGATCTCGGCGGTTGAATCTGCGCGGGTTCACCTGGCGCTGCCCAAGCCGTCGCTGTTCGTGCGGGACCAAAAAAAACCCAGCGCCTCCGTGGTGCTGTCTTTACACAAGGGGCGCAGTATTGATGAAGGCCAGGTCAGCGCCATCGTTCATTTGATTTCCAGCAGCGTCCCCGAGCTGTCGAACAAAAGCATCACGGTCGTGGATCAGGCGGGTAATCTGCTGTCGGCAGCCAATTCAGGCACGCGCGGCCTGGACGTGAGCCAGCTTAAATATGTGCAAGAAATCGAGCAGGGCTATATCCGGCGCATTGAAGCCATTTTGCAACCGCTTATGGGAACAGCCAATGTGCGTGCCCAGGTGGCAGCAGACATTGATTTTTCGATAGTCGAGAACACCGATGAAAAATACCGCCCCAATCAGGCGCCGGGCAGTGCAGCGATTCGCAGTCAGCAGTCGAGCGACTCCAGCCAGACCAGCAGCAGTCCCCCGGGCGGTGTTCCGGGCGCACTCAGCAATCAGCCACCGGTTGACCCGGTGGCACCCATCGCATTGCGGGCAGCACCGGCTTCTTCAATTGCTGCTTCGATTGCGGCGGCTGCAGCGGGCCAGGCGACAGGCGCAGCCGCTCTACCCGCAAACACGCGCAAGGACGGCACCACCAACTACGAGCTGGACCGCTCCATCCGCCACGTCATGCAAGGCGCAGGCGGCATCAAGCGGCTGTCGGTGGCGGTGGTGGTGAACTACCGCAGCACGACTGACGCCCAGGGCAAGCGCACAAACAAAGCCTTGACGGGAGCCGAGCTGGAGCAGGTCAACAACCTGGTCAAGGAGGCTATGGGCTTTAGCGCCGAGCGCGGCGACTCGTTGAACGTGGTCAACAGTGCGTTTGCGTCGGATGCAGCCGAAGCCATTGAGTTGCCGCTGTGGAAGCAGCCCGAGAACATTGACCTGGCCAAAACTGGCGGCAAGTATCTTCTGCTGGCAATATTGGCTGTATTCGCATGGTTCTCCGTGCTTCGGCCTTTGCTGAACAAGCATTTGCACCCGCCCATCCCGCCTGCGGCTGAACATGAAGAAATAGCGCCCACTCCGGGCGCTCAGGAGCAGGTACCGTCGCAGGTACAGACCGCTGCCAGTCGCAATGCGGAGGCAAAAGAGCGGCGCGATCAGCGCAACGCAGACAACATTCAGTACGCGCAGGCCACATCGGTCAAAAACCCTCAGGTCGTGGCCATGTTGATCAAGCAATGGATGGCTGAAAAAAATGAATAAGTACCTGCGAAAAAGCGCCATTCTTTTGATGTCGCTGGGTGAAGAAGGCGCGGGCAGCGTGCTCCAGCATATGTCGCAGGCCGAAGTGCAGCTTATGGGCCAGGCCATGGCGCAGCTGACGCAGGTCAAGCGCGAGGAAGCCAGCGCCATTCTTGAAGAGTTCAGGGTTGAAACCGAGCAGTATTCGGCGATTCACCTCAATTCTGGCAGCTACCTGAAGACGGTGTTGAACAAGGCGCTGGGCAACAACCGCGCAGCCACCTTGTTCGATAACCTCTTCGAGCCCAGCGAGACAGCCACGGGCATTGATCGCCTGAACCACCTGGAGGCAGGTGAAGTGGTTGAGCTGATTCATGACGAGCATCCGCAGATCATTGCCACGTTGCTGGTGCATATGGACCGCGACAAAGCCGCTGCCGTGCTGGAAAAGCTACCCGAGCGAGTGCGCGACGATGCGGTCATGCGCATAGCCACCTTCGGCGGCGTGCGGCCGGCAGCGCTGATGGAGCTGACCGATGTGCTCAACACCATGCTGTCGGGCGAAGGCACCAAGCGAAGCCGCCTGGGCGGGGTGCGGGCCGCAGCGGAAATCGTCAACCTGATCAACAGCGCGCAGGAAGAAAAAGTGATCGAGCACCTGCGCTCCCAGGACGAACAGCTAGCGCAAAAAATCATCGACGAAATGTTCCTGTTCGAAAAACTGCTGCTGATCGAGGACAAAGGCATACAGCTACTGCTCAAGGAAATCGAATCGGAGTCGCTGATCATTGCGCTCAAGGGTTCGCCGCAGGAAATGCGCGACAAGTTTCTCAAAAACATGTCTACCCGGGCGGCGGACATGCTGCGCGAAGATATCGAAATGCGCGGCCCGGTGCGGGTATCACAGGTCGAGGCCGAGCAAAAGAGCATCCTTCAAATCGTGCGCCGCCTTGCCGAATCAGGCGAGCTGGTCATAGGCGGCCAAGGCAACGACGCTTATGTCTAATCAACCTGCCCTGCATCGCGTCGATGCCAGCACATTTGTGCCCAAAGCGTCAAGGCCATCACAAACCGCCTGGGAACGCTGGGAAATGGTGTCTTTTGCGAACAAGCCGAAACCGGCTGCCAGCTTGCAAGATGTGCTTGCGTCACAACTGGCTTCAGCTGAACTGCTCGTGAAGATTGATGAGACCGAACTTGCCGAGCTGCGACTTAACGCCCAAAAGACAGGCCAAGCCGAAGGCCTAGCACTTGGCCATTCGCAAGGCCATGCCGAAGGCTTGCGCGAAGGCCATGCCGCGGGACTTGCAGAGGTCAAGGCGCAGGCCAACCAATTGAAGGCGCTTGCGCTGACCTTGCCAGCGGCGCTGCAGCTGGCTCAAAGCTCTGTAGCCGATGAGTTGTTGGCGCTGGCCCTCGATATTGCCCGCAAGGTGCTGGGCCAGGCGCTGGCCACCGAACCGCGGGCCATTCTGGCTGCGGTGCAAGAGCTGCTTCAGGCTGAGCCCTGCCTGACTGGCGGACCACAACTGCTTGTGCACCCCGACGATGCGGCACTGGTCAAGGAATTGCTGGCCGACGACCTGAAGGCCGCTGGCTGGAGCGTTCGGATTGACGCTCAGATCGCCCGCGGCGGCTGCCGTGTCACGGCCCATAGCGGCGAGCGCGACGCCACCATACAAGCGCGCTGGGAACGGGTGTGCGCAGCTCTGGCGCGACACCCTGGCCTTGAAAATCTGGAGGCGGTGAAAGGAACCGAGCCGATATGACGGAACAAGACTTGACCCCACAGGTTAATCCGCACCTGGCGGCCTGGCAGTCGGCGCTGGGCCAGGCCCGGGTGGCGGCCGGGCTGGCGGTGCCGATTCGCACCTACGGGCGGCTGACACGCGCCGTGGGTCTTGTGCTTGAGGCCGTCGGCTTGCGTTTGCCAGTAGGCAGCGACTGCCTGATCGAACTGCCGCCTGGCTACCTTGAGAAAACCGCGGAAGCCGAGGTGGTTGGTTTTGCCGGCGACCGCCTTCTGCTGATGCCGCTCAGCGCGGTTGACGGCCTGCTGCCTGGTGCACGCGTGTATGCGCCGGAGTCGCCGCCAGGCACTGGCGACCTCGGGCCGCGTACCAAGCGCCTGCCGGTAGGCGACGGCATGCTTGGCCGGGTGGTCGATGCCTCCGGCCGCCCGCTCGACGGCCTCGGATCGCTCGACGTCAACCAGCAAGTGCCGCTGACCCGCGCGCCTGTCAATCCACTGACCCGCCCGCCGATCAAGGACGTGCTGGACGTAGGCGTTCGCGCCATCAACGCCATGCTGACCGTGGGGCGCGGCCAGCGCATGGGCCTGTTCGCTGGTTCGGGCGTTGGCAAAAGCGTGCTGCTGGGCATGATGGCGCGTTACACCAGCGCCGACGTGATCGTCGTCGGCCTGATCGGCGAGCGTGGGCGCGAGGTCAAAGATTTCATCGACAACACGCTGGGCAAGGAAGGCATGGCGCGGGCTGTGCTGGTGGCCGCGCCAGCCGATACCTCGCCCTTGCTGAGGCTGCAGGGAGCGGCCTACGCCACTTGCCTGGCCGAGTACTTTCGGGATCGGGGCAAAAGTGTTCTGCTGATCATGGATTCACTTACTCGCTATGCGATGGCGCAGCGTGAAATCGCTCTTGCAGTGGGCGAGCCGCCGGCTACAAAGGGCTATCCGCCGTCGGTGTTTGCCAAGCTTCCGGCGCTGGTCGAGCGGGCGGGAAACGGCGATATCAATGCCGATGGCCAGGGCGGCTCGATCACGGCGTTTTACACCGTGTTGACCGAAGGCGACGACCAGCAGGACCCCATTGCCGATTCGGCCAGAGCGATCCTGGACGGCCATGTGGTGCTGTCGCGCAGCCTGGCCGAATCGGGCCACTACCCGGCCATTGACATTGAGGCGTCGATCAGCAGGGCGATGACAGCGCTGATCGGACCCGAGCAGTTTGAATCGGTGCGCAGCCTCAAGCAGATGCTGTCACGCTACCAGCGCAATCGAGACTTGATCAGTGTCGGAGCCTACGCGCCTGGCCACGACGCACAGCTGGACAAAGCGATTGCGCAGTACCCAAAAATTGAAGCTTTCTTGCAGCAGACGATGGACGAGCGCGTCGACTACGCCGCATCCGTCAACCAGCTGCATGAAACTTTCAACGCCCACTAGCGTTTTTTAACCCCATGCTTGAAGCACTCCATGCCTGAAAAACTGCCGCTTGCCACGCTCATGGAGCTGGCTCAAACCAGAACCGACGACGCTACGCGCCGCCTGGGCCAACTGCAAAATGCCCAGCTAAGTGCCAGCGCCAAGCTGGACATGCTGGTTCAGTACCGGCAAGAGTACCTGGAGCAGTTCAACGGACGAATGGAAGACGGCCTGACAGCGTCACAGGTGTGCAACTTCCAGAACTTCATCGCAACGCTTGACGGCGCCATTGAACAACAGCGCGCAGTGACGTTGCAAGCCAACACCCGCCTTGGCCATGGGCGCACCGACTGGCAAAGCAACAAGCGCCGCTTGAGCTCGTTTAGCACGCTGGCAGACCGGGTGCGCCAGTTTGAAATCGGGGTGGCCAATAAAAAGGAACAGCGCGACAACGATGAGCGTTCTGCCAGACAGTTTTTCATGCGCATCACGGCCCTGGCCGATTAACCCCAAGGATTTTTAGGAGCATCATGCATTCGATACCTTCATTACCAGCCAGCGGACCGACGGCTCCCGTCAGCACAGGCAACCGGGTCGTTGCGCGCTCCGGCGACCAGGACACCGCCCAGCCCGGTAGCTTTGGGGAAGCCATGGCCCACTCGCGCAAAAGCGGTGTTGAGACAGCCGCCGAACCAGCGGTCCGCCCAGCACCAGCCAAAGTTGTACGCCGTGCGCCCGACGCTGACGATACGACGGTTCAAGGTGGCCTCAGTCCGGATTCGGTGCTTTTGATTCCATCGGAAGCCAGACTGGCCGCTGTGGCCAACGCCAGCAACTTGGCAGGCAATTCCTCCGCCGTTGGTTCCACCGAAGCCTCGAAAATACAGGCCGACAGTATGGTCGGCGGTTTGAACAGCCTAATTGCGGCAGCGCCAGCATTGTCCAACGGGCTTGTCGATGCGTCCGGCAGCACGGCGAACACGCAGGCTGTGTCGACACCAGCTTTGGGTCTGGCCGCCAACGCACCAAAAGACTTCGACCCGACGCCTGCGAAATCAAAGGCAACGCCAGCTGGCAACAACATGCCTCTGGCTGCAGATCCACAAGCCGTCACCGCACCGAGCGATGTGGCCGACAAAGGCCTGTCAGACCCGTCATTCGGACAAGCGCTGGTGGCGGACACCGTGCCATTTGCGGGCACCGGCACACTTGCGCTGCCCGCTGGTGCAACGATGCAGCAGCCCGGCAGCGTCTCCACGCCAAGCGTCCCTGCCTCCACTGTATCGGTGATCCTGCTGCCTGAGGTGGGCAGTAACGAATGGGGCAAGGCCTTGAGCCAACAGGTGATCCAGCTGAGCACAGGCGACCGGCAAATAGCCGAAATCCAGCTCAATCCGCCCGGGCTGGGACCGCTGAAGGTGACCTTGAGTGTGAGCGACCAGCAAATGCAGGCCGCTTTTGTTTCAGCGCACTCATCGGTTCGGGCGGCCGTAGAAACAGCCCTGCCGCAACTGCGCGCACTGCTGGCCGAGAGTGGCATCAGCCTGGGACAAACCTCGGTCGGCGCCGAGAGCCAGCCGCAGACCGCATTTGCCAGCGGCCAGGGCAGTTTTGCTAACCAGTCGCCGCGTCAAGGCTACTCAGACAGAGATGCCGGCATGGTTGCCCCGTTGTCCAGCCAGTCAACCGCGGTGAAGCTGCGCCCCGGCCAGGGACTGCGCATTGACACCTACGCTTGAAGTAGCCTGAAAGAGGTCAACTTTAGGCGCGATGCAAACGGTAGAGTTAAAGCGCATTACCCTGTTTTATCAAGCCATGAGGTTGCACCCATCCAGCCAACAATAGTGTTTCAAACTCACGCACACCTTCCATGGTCACAAGTACAGAAACCGTCAGCCCTCCTGGCAAAAGCAAAAAGAAAATTTTCATCCTCATGGGTGTGCTGGCTCTGGCCCTTGCAGGCGCGGGCGGCGGCTACTTTTTCATGAAAAGCAAATCTGCCCCAGCCCCTGTGGAACGCAAGGCGGAGGCACCAATCTTCCTGCCGCTCGAGCCGTTTACCGTCAACCTTCAGCCCGGCGGACGAAGCCGTTTTCTGCATGTCTCCGTGACGCTGAAGATGGCCGATGAGGCATCGCGGGCACAAATGACCCAATACCTGCCCGAAGTGCGCAGCCGGGTGCTCAGCACGCTGTCCAACCGTGAAGCCGAATCGCTGGCTACACCCGAAGACAGGACCCGGCTGAGCGGCGAAATCATGCAGTCGCTGAGCCAGAGCTTTGGCCCGAACACGCCCAAGCAAAAAATCACCGGCGTGATGTTCATCACCTTCATGCTGCAGTAAAGCCGCCTTTATGAAATGCTCTCATGGCTTATGAACAGCAGTTGTCGCAGGACGAGGTCGATGCCTTGCTCCAGGGCGTCAAGGGGCAGACCGATGCGCCAGAGTCGACTTCTGCTGCAACCGGCACGGCGTCTGGGACGCCAGCCTATCGCTTCGGCACCGACGAGCGCATTGCGCGCAACCGGATGCATACGCTCGAAGTCATCAACGAGCGGTTTGCCAGGCACCTGCGCAGCGCACTGCTGACCTACATGGGCCGCAATGCCGATATTTCCGTCGGCGCGATTCAGATGCAAAAGTACGGAGACTTCATCCGTCACCTGCCAGTGCCCGCCAACATCAACCTGATCCAGATGCGGCCATTGCGCGGAACGGCACTGTTTGTGCTGGACCCCAAGCTGGTGTTCCTGGTGGTAGACAATCTGTTCGGCAGCGACGGCCGCTACCACGTGCGAGTTGAAGGGCGCGACTTCACGCCAACCGAGCAGCGCATCATCAGGCGGCTGCTCGACCTGACCCTGGAAAGCTACGGCAACGCCTGGCAACCCGTTTATCCGCTTGACTTTGACTATGTTCGCTCGGAGATGCATGCCCGCCTGGCCAACATCGTCACGCCTAATGAGCTGGTTGTCAACACCACCTTCCAAATTGAGTTCGGCCCGGTGGGCGGTACGCTCAATGTGTGCATTCCGTATTCGATGATTGAGCCCATCAGAAGCCTGCTGTCCAACCCACTGCAAGACGAGGTCGAGGTAGACAGACGCTGGGTCAAGCAACTGGCGCAGCAGGTGCAAAGCGCCGATGTCGAGCTCAATGCCCAGTTCTTGAACGTGCAGTCAAACATCGGCCAGCTGCTCAAGCTCAAGGTGGGCGATGTCCTGCCTGTCGACATTCCAGATACGGTGTTCGCACGGATCAACGGTGTACCGCTGATGGAATGCAGCTATGGCATATCCAACGGGCGCTATGCCCTCATGGTGCAAAAAATGATCAGGCACCAACTCTTAGAACCAAGCGAGGAAACCAAACATGAGTGATCTCGACAAGTCCGACCCGGTGGACGATGCGATGGCCGACTGGGGCAGCGCTATGGCCGAGCAGGCGAAGGCCACGACGCCCCAGGCTGGGCCTGCATTACCAGCCACTGACCGGCTATTTCAGCCGCTCCAGGGCAATGCGGGACCAGCGGCCAACCAAGGCGACATCGACAGGGTGCTGGATGTGCCGGTGCAGCTGACGGCCGAACTGGGCCGCGCGCGTATCACCATCAAAAGCCTGCTTCAGTTGTCGCAGGGGTCGGTGGTTGAGCTTGACGGCCTGGCTGGCGAACCCATGGACATCTTCATTAACGGCTTCCTGATTGCCCAGGGCGAGGTGGTGGTGGTGAACGAGAAGTTCGGCATCCGGCTGACGGAGATCATCACCCCGTCCGAACGTATCCAGAAGCTGAGCCGATGAACGCGCGAAATTTTCTACGGGCTGCGGCTGCGCTGCCGGCCTTCGCCTGCTGTGCAGCTCAGGCGGTGTTGCCTACCGTACCCAGCCCTGCCACAGAGCCCGTTCGCTCGTACGCAGCGGCCGGCGTCATGCAGGCCGGGTTTGGCTTGGCTCTGGTTATTGGACTGATTTTTCTGTTGGCTTGGGCGGGCCGGCGCTTTGGCCTGCAGCCCTCAGGTAACGGCAGACTGCTTAAAGTCGTGTCCAGCGTGATGGTCGGCCAGCGTGAGCGGGTGGTGGTGGTGGAAATCGGCGACGACTGGCTGGTGCTGGGCGTTGCTGCCGGACAAGTGCGGGCACTGCACACACTGCCTGCACAAACTCTTGATGAAACACTGGCAGAGCCAGCCATGAACGGGCTAGACGTCGGACGAGCCTTTTCACAAAAACTGCTGGAATCTGTCAACAGATTCAAAAAAACCGGAATGCGCGACTGATGGACAAGCGGCAGAACAATTGTCCAGGTCGTTTTATAAAAAGATACCGGGAATCATCAGCAGGGCTGCTTCTTGCGCTGGTGCTGGTGTGGCTGATGCTCTGGCCCGGTCTGGCCTCGGCTCAAGGTTTACCTGGTATCACCAGCACAACCGGGCCTGGCGGGGTGCAGACCTGGTCGCTCAGTGTGCAGATGTTGGTGCTGATCACATCGCTGTCTTTTTTGCCGGCGCTGCTACTGTCCATGACCAGTTTTACCCGTATCCTGATTGTTCTCAGTCTGCTGCGCACGGCCATTGGCACGCAGTCGTCGCCGCCCAATCAGGTGCTGGTGGGCCTGTCGCTGTTCCTGACATTTTTTGTCATGTCCCCGGTCTTCGACAAGGTGTATGTTGATGCGTACAAGCCTTTTTCAGAAAACAGCCTGAGCGCTGAAAAAGCGCTGGAGCGCGGCGTCGAGCCGTTCAAGCAATTCATGCTCAAGCAGACCCGCGAAGCCGACCTGGCGCTGTTTGCGAAACTGGCCAAGGCAGGCAACATGAACGGGCCGGAGCAGGTTTCCCTGCGCATCCTGCTGCCAGCCTTTGTTATCAGCGAACTCAAGACTGCTTTTCAGATCGGCTTCACCATCTTTATTCCCTTTCTGATTATCGATCTGGTCGTGGCCAGCGTCCTGATGGCGATGGGCATGATGATGGTGCCGCCAGCCACCATTTCGCTGCCATTCAAGCTGATGCTGTTTGTGCTGGTGGACGGCTGGCAGTTGCTTGTCGGCGCACTGGCGCAGAGCTTTTACCTTTGAGTGGATTGACGTTTCCCGTACAGAAACACTGAATCAATATGACCCCAGAATCCGTCATGAGCATGGGCTATGAAGCCATGAGGATGGCCTTGATGCTGTCCGCACCGATGTTGCTGGTGGCCCTGGTGATAGGCTTGCTCATCGGCTTGTTTCAGGCGGCTACGCAGATCAATGAAGCCACGCTGTCCTTTATTCCGAAGCTGCTGGCGGTGTTTGCCACTGCCGTGATTGCCGGCCCCTGGATGCTGGGACTGGTGCTGGATTACATGCGAAACCTGTTTTCCTCGATTCCGCAACTGGTGGGCTGATTGCCTTCGGTCTTTTCTGTCACCTCGGACCAGTTGAACGTCTGGCTGGTCGCGTTTTTCTGGCCTTTCGTGCGCATGCTGTCACTGATCAGCACCGCGCCGCTGTTCAGCGAGAAGTCAGTGCCTCGCACAGTCAAGGTCAGCTTGGCCGGTTTGATGGCCATTGCCATCGCGCCCACGTTGGGTCCACTGCCGCAGGTGCCTCTGGTGTCGGCGGCTGGCTTATGGATCGTGGTTCAGCAAATCCTGATCGGCGCGGCCATGGGGTTTTCGATGAAGCTGGTGTTTGCCATGGTGCAGGCCGCAGGCGAATACATCGGCCTGCAGATGGGCCTGTCTTTCGCGTCATTCTATGACCCAACCAGCGGTGGCACCACGATGGTGTTGGCACGGTTTTTAAGCGTGATGGCGATGCTGGTGTTTCTGGCGGTCAATGGCCACCTGGTGCTGATCGCCACGCTGGCGGAAAGCTTTCAGATATTGCCCATTGCCGATGCGCCGCTGGCGGCGGCCGGCTGGTACCTCTTGGCGGTGGCAGGTGGCCAGGTCTTTCTGGGCGGGCTCATCCTGGCGCTGCCCCTGATTGCAACGCTGCTGACATTGAATTTGGCCATGGGCATATTGAACCGCGTGTCGCCTCAGTTCAGCATTTTTGCTGTGGGCTTTCCCATCACGCTGCTGGCAGGCATCGCAATGCTGCAGCTCTTGATGCAGTATTTGGCGCCCTTCATGGAGCACCGGTTTGCTGCCGGCTTCACCACGATGCTGCAAATTATTCAAGGTTTCAGGCTGTAGACTAATATCTACGGGCGCAAGCTGCTATCGTTTTAATATCAAGCCTGAGCCCGCTCTTTTACAGGTAGTTAAAAAGCGATATCTGCTGGATTTTGACGAAGGTTTGCTGACTGGCCTGCAGGGCGGTCTGGCGCTGGTAAAACTCGGCAATGGCTCTTCTGTAGTCCAGATCCTGCAAGTCCGACAGATAGCTTTTGTCAAACAGCGTGCGGTCATCCGCCACAACTGTCAGCGTGTCGAGCTCCTGCAGACGCGAGCCGACTGAAGAGCGCACCGTCAGCACGTTGTCGTGCGCGTTGGTGAGCTTTCGGTTGGCAGTGCTCAGGGCATTCAGGACAAGTGCCTGGTTCTCGGGTCCATCGACCGGCGTCTTGAGTGCCTTGATGATGTCGCCGATGGCGGAAAACACATCCGTTCCAGCATTTTTGGCGGTGCTCACGTTGACCAGGTCGCCTGCGGCAGGGGTGCCGCTGATACTGATTTGCAGCCCGCCAAACGCAATCGCGCTGCCTGACGTGAACGGCGTTGCGGCCACCAGCGGCAGTGCCGATGCAGGCACAGTGTCGACCTGGTAGCTGCTGGCGGACGGAAAGCTGATAACAAAGTCCATGCCGTAATTCGTGTCGTTCGGGTTGACGATCGATGTCGCGCCAAAAACACCACTGCCGGTGTTGACAGCCGAAGCCGACGTCACATAACCAGCGCCTGACTGAACCGACTGAAAAATGCTGCGGCCGTCGTCTGTGCCCGCCATCTGCCGCGACGCATCGACCTGTACGAGCCGCTGGCCCTGGTCGCCAACGTAAGTTATGTTGCCGCCCGCTTCACGCACAAAGGGCGCTGTGCCGCTGCGAAAACCGGCAAACAGAAACTGGCCGTTGCCATCGTCGGTATTGGCCAGCCCCTGCAATTGGTCAAGGTTGCTTTGCAGCGTGGTGGCAATGCTGGCACGGTCGGCGTCGGTCAATGTACCGTTGCCTGCTGCTATCAGGTGGCCCTTGATGTCTTGCAGCAAACCAGTGACGCTTTGAAGGGTGTTTTCTTCCAGCGACAAGGTCTGTTCGGCACGGCTGCGGCTGGCCGAATACTGGGCCGTAAGCGAGATCGACTGGGAGAGGGAAAGCGCCCGGGTGGCGCCCAATGGATCGTCTGAAGGCGCGAGAATTTTGGTTCCGGCGCCGAGTTGCTGTTGCACCCGCAACAGGCTGCCCTGCTGCGCGCCCATGGCGGTACGGCTTTGCTCATAGAAAGACTGGGTGCTGATACGCATAGGGAGCTCCTGAGATGTCTTTAACGGATGCCCAGAACAGCATCGAACATGGTTGATGCGGTCTGGATCACCTTGGCGTTGGCCTGGTACATCTGCTGAAACATCAGCAGTTTGGCCGTTTCTTCATCCTGATTGACGCCTGACACCGATTGCTGGGCGGTACGGATCTGCAATGTCAGGCTCGACTGGGCCGCGTTTGATATCTGTACCTGACGGGCTTTGTTGCCAACGCTACTGACCAGCTGAGCATAAGCATCGTTGAAACTGGTTGTGCCGCCAGCCATGGTTTTTTTGTTTTGCTGCGCGCCCAACAGCAGGGCGTTGCTACCGTCGGAAACACCCCCGGTGTTTTTAGCGATGGTGAACGTGTCACCGTTGGCCGGGACGCCGCTGATGCTGACCGTGACGCCGTCAAAAGCCAGAGTGGTGATGGGTAATCCGTTCACCGTTGCCGTAGTCACCACAGTGCCCACAGGAGCGCCGCCAAAAGAGGGGGGGGCGCTGCTGTAGGTCAAGGTCAAGGCGGTGGTGGCGGCCTGTGTGGGTGACCCAAGATAAGCTGCATCAACTTTGGGCGGGCTGATGACACCGCTGCCTTTGTTGCCAAAGGTACTGTTGGTCATGAGAGGCGAAGCTGCCGCAAACTTGGCGGGATCCATCAGGCTGACCACCATGTCGCGTGCGCCAGTACGGGTCGGCTGCACCAAAAATGAATCGCCGGCAGCGCCACCGCTAAAGGTCAGATTCAGGCCATCGTAGGCGCCTGTCGCCTGGTCGGCGGCGACCGCAGCGTTGTCCGACAGCCGCGTCACATTGAACAGTCCGGGTCCGGTGGCGTCGACCCGGTAATCGCTGATGGTCAACTTGCTGATATCGGCAAAGCTGGCTGTCAAGGCGCCGACCGGCGCGACAACACTGTTCTTTGCATTGGAAACAACGCCTGGACTCGCCACCGAGAAAAAATTGTTTCCCATATCACCATTGAGATCCATCCCCAGTTTTTGCTGGCTATTGAAAGTATCCGCCAATGAAATGGCGATGCGACCCAGCGAATTGATGGCGGGAGCCAGCGTCTCAAGGCGAAACTTCAACAATCCGCCAAGCGAGCCGCCAGCAATCACGCTCTCTTGCATTTCCACCGTTTTTCCGGCAGCGTTTACTGTCGCCAGGGTGGTGCGGTCAGGATCGCTGGCCGATTTGACGGCCGCCAGCATGGTGGCTTTGTCGCCCAGCACCAGCGTTTGCCCGTTGCCGATAAAGACATTGAATTGGCCGCCGTCTTGCACCACCACTTTGGTTTCAACCAGCTTGCCGAGGTCGCTCACCAACTGGTCACGTTGGTCCAGCAGATCGTTGGGCGCCTGGGTGCCAGCAGCATTGCTAAACATAGCCACCTGCTTGTTAAGGCTGGCGATTTCCTGGGAGTAAGTGTTGATCTGGTCCACTGTGCCCGACACTTGGTCGTTTAAGTTGGCGTTCAGTCCGGTCAGGTACTGATCCATCGCCCGGAACTGGTTGGCGAGTGCCTGGCCGGAGCTGATCAGTTGCTGGCGGGCCGATGTGTCGGCCGGGGTATTAACCACTGACTGCACGCTGGTAAACAGCGTCTGCATCTGCGGCGCCAAGCCAGCAGTCTGGCTGGCCAGCAGGTTGTCAATCTGGCTGATTTGCGCGCCGTAGGTGGTCAGCGACTGGCCCCGCGACTGGGCCTGGTTGAGCTGTGACGTGAGGTACTGGTCGTAACTGCGGCTCACGTCGGTGACCTTGGCGCCATTTCCAAAAAAGCCCACGCCGGGTACGTTCGAGCCGCCGCTTGCAGAAACCTGCGCTGACTGACGGTTGTAGCCCGGCGTATTGACGTTGGCGGTGTTATGGCCGGTCGTCACCAATGCCGCCTGCGCCGCATTCAGGCCGCTAAGTCCGGTATAAAAAATGCTGTTTGGCATAAAGCTGATTTCCTGAAACGATCACCTGGGTTTTCAACGCTTATTCGAGCCTACAGAGCAGTTAACGGCATGCCACCAGAAAACTTGAGCCCCGGATGCAAATTTTTTTTTGCCATCTATTTCCAGTTGCACACGTATTTGCGTGACTGGACTTTTTAGAGCCAGAGCCCGCATGGTTCAGGCGTCCGAAATCTTTAAGCCGTTAAAACTCTTGCCATTCGCCAGCGGCACCTGCTCCCGCCAATTGCGCGGCGGGCTGCGGCATCTTGCGGGTTATTGCTTCTGGAGCAGCAATCCCGCGCATGACTACAGGGGGCTGCTTGGGTTGGACGGTTTTAAGGCCTGGCGCATGCCGCACCTGGGAGCGCGGCGCTGACACAACTTGCTGCTGATTTTCGCCGCCAAGTTTGAACACGCTGACCACCTGGCTCAAGCCACCGGCTTGTTCTTGTAGCGACTGCGCTGCTGCTGCGGCTTCCTCCACCAGCGCTGCGTTTTGCTGCGTCACCTGGTCCATCTGCGTGATCGCCTGGTTGATCTGCTCTATGCCCAACGTCTGCTCGCGGCCGGCCGCCTCAATCTCGGCCATGATGTCGGTCACGCGTTTGACGCTGCCCACAATCTCGTCCATCGTCTTACCCGCCTCGGCCACCTGCTTGCTGCCTTCTTCGGCCTTGTCCACTGAGTCGCCAATCAGGGTCTTGATCTCCTTGGCTGCGGCGGCGCTTCTTTGGGCAAGGCTTCTCACTTCAGCAGCGACCACCGCAAAGCCCCGGCCTTGCTCTCCTGCCCGGGCTGCCTCGACTGCCGCGTTGAGCGCCAGGATGTTGGTCTGAAAGGCGATGCCGTCTATCACGCCGATGATGTCGACGATCTTTTTGGACGAGGTGTTGATCGCTCCCATGGTGTCGACCACCTGCGCGACCACAGCCCCGCCTTTGACCGCGACGCTGGAGGCGCTCACTGCCAGCTGGTTGGCCTGGCGGGCGTTGTCTGCGTTTTGTTTGACGGTGGAGGTGATCTCCTCCATGGAAGCGGCGGTCTCCTCCAGAGATGAGGCCTGCTGCTCGGTGCGGCTGGACAAGTCCTGGTTGCCCGCGGCTATCTGACTGGAGGCGGTGGCTATCGTGTCTGTGCCCTGGCGAACGTTGCTGACAATGCCTATCAGATTCTCCTGCATGAGCTTGAGTTGAGCCATCAGGCTGCTCGTATCGCCAGACTTGAGATTGATGCGTATGCTCAGGTCACCCGAACCTACACTTTGTGCCACGCTGGCGGCTTCACCAGGCTCGGCACCGAGCTGACGACCGCTAGAACGGACCATGACCCAGCCAAACAACCCCGCAAACAGCACGCCCGCAACAATGGCCGCGATCGAGACGATGCGGATCGTGTCATAACGCGCCACCGCGGCGTTGAACTCCTTCTTCGCTTCGTCGAATTGGAATTGCTTCAGTGCGTCGATACCTTTCTCGACTGCGGGGTACAGCGGACCGACCTTTTCTGTGTCCAGACGCTGGACTTCTTTCAGGTCGTTGGCACGTAGGGCGATCAACGCCGGATTGAGTCCCTCATCAATAAATTTCTTCCTGGCCTCGTTGAACGCCTTGGCAAGCACCACTTCTTCCGCCGTAAGATACGTGGCCATGTAGGCATCCCATGCCTTGGTAATTTCTGCCCTATTGGCTTTCACCAACGCAATTTTGGATGCGATGACCTCCGGCTTGGGGTTCAGCATGGCTTAGGTGATAAGCAGCTGATTGGATATCTGCCGCGCCTTGATCTCGCCGAGCTGTCCAAGAGGCACCGTGCGATCCTCATAAACCGTACGCAAGGCATCGTTAGATGCGCTGATGCCGAACAGGCCAATGCCGCCAACCCCTGCAAGGAATATCGACAGAGTGCCGATCAAGATGATCAGGCGGGTGGAGATTTTCAGATGGTTGATGTTCATGATGTTTTAACGGGTCAGTATTTCTGGCTGGAATGGCTTGCGAACAATTCACAAAAATTGTTTTGGCTGGGCTAAAAGCAGATCCAAACTAGGTCATCTTCGCCATGATGCGGACGAGTTTCCCGCCATAGTTCGGATCGGTGGCATAACCGGCGCGCTGCAGGCCGTGCGCTGCCTGAGCTGGGTCGGGCGTTGCCAGCACATTGGCGTAGCGTGGGTTGCTTGTCATAAATCGGGCATAGTCGGCAAATGATTCGTCGTAAGAGCTGTAGGCACGGAACCTGGCTTGGGTTTTTTGTGCCACGCCATTGACGTATTCAGTGGTCGCGGCTTCCACGACCGGGCCTTTCCAGCTCTTGTCCGCCTTGATGCCAAACACGTTAAAACTGGTTTTCCCGTCTCCGGTGCGAATCTCGCGCTTGCCCCAGCCCGATTCAAGCGCCGCTTGGGCCATGATCAGTTGCGCGGGTACGCCGCTGGCCTGGCTGGCTCGTTGCGCCGCAGGCAGCATGCGGGACATAAATTGCTCGACATGCGCCTGCGGCAGGATACTGCGGCTCATCGTCGCCTCAGCGGTAGCCTTTTCGTAAAAGGACAGGTCGGGCACCTGGGCCGATGCGTGAACCTCAGCTCCCGAGGCCAATGGCGTGCTTAATGGCGTGCTCAATGGCCCGGCACCGGGCATTTGTTTGCCTGAACTGATCGCTGGTTGGGTCGCTTCGCTGCCCTTCGTGCGGCTCAGCTGGGTAAACATGGCCTCAGCCAGCCCCAGGCCGCGGCCAGAAAGGCTTTGCGACAGTTGCTGGTCGAGCATCGAGGTGTAGGTTTTTTCCTGCGAGCTGCTGAACATGCTTTCTGACGAGGTAGCGTCACGCATGCTTTTGAGCATCATCTGCATGAACAATGCCTCGAATTGCCTGGAGGCCTGCTTCATGCCCTCTTGCGGCGAGCTGCGCGCCGTCCGGCGCAAGGCGTCGACGCCCTGGACATCAAGCGACAGGCGCTGGTCGAGTTCACCGCTCGCCGCTGCGCCGGAAATGCCCAGATTGGAAATGCCAGTAGTGTTCATCAAGCAGCCTTAAATAATTTCCAGCTCGGCGCGCAAGGCACCGGCTGCTTTCATCGCCTGCAGGATCGACACCAGATCCTGCGGATTGGCGCCCAGCGAGTTCAGACCCTTGATCACGTCGGAAAGCAGAGCGCCCCCGCGCACCACCTGCAGCGCGCCGCCAGCCTGGCTGACTTCAATTTGCGATTTCTGTGCTCCGACAGTGGTACCGCCCGACAAAGGATTGGGTTGGCTGACGACTGGCTCGGTATTGATCACCACCGACAAGTTGCCATGCGCTACGGCGCAGTCATTGAGCCTGACGCTCTGGTTCATCACCACCGAACCGGTGCGGGCGTTGATGACGACCTTGGCCACCGCCTGCGCTGGGGAAATGTCAATGTTCTGCATGCGCGCCAGGAAACCAACCCGTTCATCAGGACGGGCCGGCGCGGTGACCTGGATCACCCGGGCATCAAGCGCCGTCGCGGTGCCGGGGCCGAACGTGCGGTTGATAGCGTCCATCGCCAGCTGTGCAGTGCCAAAGTCGCTGGTATTGAGTTCGAGCGTCAGCATGCCATCGCCAGCCAGCAGGGAATCGACGCCACGCTCGACGATGGCGCCGGCCGGAATCCGGCCAGAACTGAGCTGGTTGATCTGAGCCTTGCTGCCGTTGGCTGATGCGCCAGCGCCACCCAACACCATGTTGCCCTGAGCCAGTGCATAGACCTGGCCGTCCGCACCTTTGAGCGGCGTCATCAAGAGGGTACCTCCGCGCAAGCTCTTGGCGTTGCCCAGCGAGGACACAGTGATGTCAATGGTTTGCCCGGGCCGGGCAAATGGCGGCAGCGTGGCCGTGATCATCACGGCTGCAACGTTTTTCAGTTGCATGTTGGTGCCCGCCGGTACGGTAATGCCGAGCTGCCCGAGCATGTTGTTCAGGCTTTGGGTGGTGAACGGTGTTTGCATGGTCTGGTCGCCACTGCCGTCTAGACCCACCATCAAGCCGTAACCAATCAGCGGGTTGTCACGTACCCCCTGAATACTCGCCAGGTCCTTGAGCCGCTCTGCCCGGGATGGCTGGGCGACAGAAAAGCAGGCCAGCAGGCACAGCTTCATGCCAAGTGTGAGAGCTGAACGCAGTTTGCGGCCAGATTGAGCAGGAGAAATGGGGTGTTTTTGCATGGTCAGAACGGCAACACGTTGAGAAAGATGCGCTGTAGCCAGCCCATGGTCTGCGCCTCGTCGATATAGCCCTTGGCGCTGTATTCAATGCGCGCATCGGCCACCAATGTGGAGGGCACCGTATTGGCCGCGCTAACGGTACGCGGATTGACCACGCCCGAAAAGCGTATGAACTCGGTGCCCTGGTTGATCAGCATCTGCTTTTCTCCGCTGACCAGCAAATTACCGTTCAGCAGTACCTCCACCACCGTGACAGTAATCACGCCGTTGAAGGTGTTTTTGGAATTGGAACCGCCCTTGGCGCTCATGACGCTTTTGCCGTTGGCATTGGCGTCCAGATCGCTTGATATCAGGCCGCTGATCAGCTTGGGAACCAACCCGAGTGCCGCGCTGGCACTGCCATTGCGGCTGGCTTCCGTTCCCGAGTTTTTGCTGGCGTTGATGCTTTCACCGACCAAGATGGTCAGGATGTCACCGATGTGCCGCGGCCGCCGGTCTTCAAACAAGGCTTGGGTGCCAAAGCCGGTGCTGTAAATAGATCCGTTTGATGGCCCGGCGGGGCGCACCGCTTGGACGGCACGGGCGCTCATGGGCTGATGCACCAGCGGTTCACGCGGCATTTGCGCACACCCGCCCAGCAACAGGCCCGTGGCCGTCAACACCCATCCCGAAAAGCAGTAAATGTTCAGCATGTACGGCTTTACACCTGAGACAGACGGCCCAGCATCTCGTCGGATGTCTTGACGACCTTGCTGTTGATTTCGTAGGCGCGTTGTGTCTGGATCATGTTGACGAGTTCCTCGACCACATTGACGTTGGACGATTCGACATAACCCTGGTTGAGCGTTCCTGCGCCATTTTGTCCGGGCGCCGACTGATTGGCGCCACCCGACGAATCTGTCTCGACGTACAGGTTTTCACCCTTGCTTTGAAGGCCGGTAGCGTTCAAAAAAGTTGCCAGCTGAATCTGGCCGATCTGCACAGTCGCAGTGCTGCCGGCCTGAACCACAGACACCGTGCCATCACGACCTACCGTCATGCCGGTGGCATTGGCTGGCAACGTGATGGCGGGCTGTAGCGGATATCCGCTGGCGGTCACAAGCTGGCCGTTTTGATCTGCCTGGAAAGAGCCGTCGCGGGTGTAGGCGGCCGTGCCATCCGGCATCAGAACCTGAAAAAAGCCGTCGCCGTTGATCATCAGGTCCTTCTGGTTATCGGTCTTGGTCGAGTTGCCCTGGGTGTGGATACGCTCAGTTGCCACCACACGCGCGCCGGTACCCAGTTGCAGGCCTGAAGGCATGCGTGTCTGGTCTGACGTCTGGCCGGCGGTTTGACGCAGGTTCTGGTACATCAGGTCTTCAAATACAGCGCGGCTGCGCTTGAAGCCGGTGGTACCGACGTTGGCCAGGTTGTTGGCCACAACGTCGAGCTGGGTCTGCTGGGCATCCATACCCGTCTTTGCAATCGAAAGGGAACGAATCATGGTGAATCCTGTGTATCGGCCAAGGCCGGTGAGTTGTGAATCAAATGGGGCTCATGGCCATGGGCTTAACTGCTGGACAGCAGCTTGTTGGCCAGCTGGTCATTGGTCTCGGCTGTCTGCAAGGTTTTCATCTGCATGTCAAAACGGCGGGCGTTGGCAATCATGTCCACCATCACACCCACCGGATTGACGTTGCTGCCTTCGAGCGTGCCCGTCAGAAGGCGTACTGCGGGATCGACCTCGGCAGGCGCCACGCCCGGCCTCATGCGAAAGAGGCCGTCATCCCCCCTGACCATGTCCCCCGCAGGCGGATTTACCAGCTTCAGGCGTCCTACTTCAGCCGCACCAGTCGCTAAACCGCCAGAGCTGAGCGCGCTCACCATGCCGTCCGCGGTGATCGTCAGTTCAGCGCCTGGCGGCACCACCAGCAAACCCGAGTCACCGGATACTGGCCGCGCATCCATGGTCGTCAACTGCCCTTCGGCGCTGACCTGAAGATTGCCGACACGCGTGTAGGCTTCGCTGCCATCTGGCAGCATTACCGTGAGCCAGCCGTCACCGCGTACGGCAACGTCCAGCCCTCGGCCAGTCTGCGTCATGGGGCCACTGCGCATGTCGGCGCCGGGTGTGGAGGCCACCACCATGGCACGGGTGACCGCTTCCGGGCCGACCACTGGCACGGCGCGAAAGTTGTTGATCTGAGCGCGAAAGCCAGGTGTCGAGACATTGGCCATGTTGTTAGCCACCGAAGCCTGCTGCTCCATCGCCTGCTTGGCTCCGCTCATGCCCACGTAAATCATCCGGTCCATACTTTTCCTCTTACTTGTTTTGGCTTGCTTGCTCAGGCTCGCCGTTTCAGGGGGCTGTGACGCATCAGCGGATGTTGATCAGGGTTTGCATGACCTGGTCCTGCGTCTTGACGGTCTGGGCGTTGGCCTGGTAGGTGCGCTGGGCGATGACCAGGTTGACCAGCTCGGAGGTCAGGTCGACGTTGGAGCCTTCCACGGCCCCCGAAACCAGGCTTCCAAGCTTGGTGCCAGCGCCCGGCGCGCCGGTCAGGGGAGAGCCAGACTCGGCAGACTCCGCCCATACGTTGTCGCCCTTGGATTTCAAGCCATTCGGATTGACAAACGAAGACAGGACCAGCTGCCCCAGGGGCTTGGTCTGCTCGTTGGAGTATTTGCCGGTGATGGTGCCGTTAGCTTCGATCGAAAACGACTTCAGCGTGCCCGAGTTAAAGCCGTCCTGGGACAGTTTCTGGACGACATTGGCATTGCCGAACTGGGTGGTGCCGGCCATGTCAATGGCAAATCCCATGGGGTTCGATCCGTTGCCGAAATCAAGGCCTGCTACCGTCAGTGTCGCCGGCGTCGTCGTCAGCATGCCGCCGCCATCGAACTCCAGCGTGCCGAGCGAGCCAGCCGTCGTTGCCGGTGGCGAGGCAATGGCGCCTGTGGAGGTAAGGGCTTGGCCGTCCGCAGTTGCGTAGACCTTCCAGCTGTTGGCCGGAGCCGCGGACTTGACAAAGAATGTCGACATTTCGTGGGTGTTGCCCAGCGAGTCGTTCACCGAGACCGAATTGGCGTAGTTGTAGGTTTCCGATTTCGAGGGGTCAAAGGCAGCCGCAGGCGCAACGCTGCGCGAATCCAGATTGAACTTGGCGACGATGTTCTGGGTGGGATTGGGCTCCATCGCGGAGGTAGGCATTTGCAGGGGAACCGGACTGCCGCCTGAAATGGCGCCCGAGTCACTGACCGTGTAGCCCGTCAGGCGCAGACCAGCCGAATTGACGATGTAGCCGCTTTTATCCAAATCGAACTGGCCATTGCGTGAATAGGCGATCTCGCCGCCCGGGCTGGCCACACGAAAGAATCCATCCCCATTGGTGATGGCCACGTCGAGCGCTCTGGAACTGGTTTGCACCGCGCCGGACGTAAAACTCTGTGCAACGCCGGCAACCTGGGTTCCCAGTCCCACCTTGGAGCCGGCGTAAACGGCGGAAAACTGCACGCTGCCGGATTTGAAGCCGATGGTTCCGGCGTTGGCAATGTTGTTACCGATGACATCGAGATTGCTTGCTGCAGCGTTCAGAGCGCTGACACCTTGTGCGAAACCCATGGTATTTCCTTTTTTTTAAATTTCAGTTTGAAAAATATGTAAAAAACGCCCGACTCACAGAATCAGTCGAATATCGGCAAGGGCTGCTTTGCGGCCTGACGTCAGATCCAGCGCAACTCCAGCGGTGCCTTGCGACACACTGGCAACGCCGGCGTACGTCAGCGTGTTGGCAGCTACGGCGGCATCACCGGTAACAGCCACCACTTTGATGGTGTAAGCGCCGTCGGCCAGCGAAGCGCCCGCACTGTCCAGACCATCCCAGGACAGGGTTTTGACGCCTTGTGCAAGCGCACCCAGGTCAAAACTGCGAACGATGTCGCCAGCGCTATTGGTAACCGTCACCTTGACCGAGTCGGCAGCTTGAGCCATGTCAACCGCGAAAGGTATTGGCGCGCCTTTTGTCAAAGCCAGTTCAGCGCCAGGCACCAGCACGGTGCGGCCGATCAGAGAAGCCGACTGCAGCACCTGGCTGGCACCGCTTTGAGACAGCATGGCTGCAAAGGCGCTGTTGAGTTTTTCAATGCCGCTGACCGTGCTCATTTGTGCAAGCTGCGAGGTCAGCTGAGCGTTGTCCATCGGGTTGAGCGGGTCCTGGTTGTTCAACTGCGTCACCAGCAGCTTGAGAAAACGCTGCTCGCTTGCGCTGCCCGTCCCAGCGGTAGGCGTTGTCGCGGCAGGAGCGGCGACAGCGCCAGACGACTTGATTGAATCAATGACCATAACAATTTCTCCGTGGGTGCAAAAGCGAGGATGGAAGGAATGAAAAGATCAGAACGCTCACTGACCTATCGTCAGCGTCTTGAGCATCATGGTTTTGGCGGTGCTGAGCACTTCGACATTGGCCTGGTAAGAGCGCGACGCCGAAATCATGTTGACCATTTCCTCGACCACGTTGACGTTCGGCATGGCGACATAGCCGTCGGCATTGGCCAGCGGGTTTTTGGGGTCGTGCTGCATGCGCAGGGGCGACGGGTCTTCGATCACGCGGGCAACGCGCACACCACCGATGCCTTGTCCGTTGTTCGGTGCCATCTCGAAAACCACCTGTTTCGCCCGGTAGGGTTGACCATCCGGGCCGGAGATGCTGTCTGCGTTGGCCAGGTTGCTGGCGGTGGTGTTCATGCGCTGCGATTGCGCGGCCATGGCCGATGCGGCAATCTGGAAAATCCCGACGGAACTGTTGGAATAAGGCATGTGAAAAGTCGCTTTCTTACGATTGAACTGCTGACAACAGCGACTTGATTCTGGAACTGAGCACCGTCAGGTTGAGTTCATAGCGCATGGCGTTGTCGGCAAAACTCACGCGCTCGGCATCCATTTCGACCGTGTTGCCGTCAATGCTCGACTGGGTCGGCATGCGGTACAGCAGATCTGCATCGCCGCCACTGGTCTTATAGCCAGTCATGTGACGGGACGACGTGGTCGCCAGCGGGCTTGACCCAGACTGCCGGCCGCGCTCAACAGCTTGAGACAATGCGCTACCAAATTCAAAGTCGCGCGCCTTGTAGTTCGGCGTGTCGGCATGAGCGATGTTGACCGCGAGGACTTCCTGACGGCGTGCCCGAAGGTTTAGAGCCTCTTGGTGAAAGCGCAGTGTTGAGTCAATTTTGTCAATCATCTTTTACGCCCTTACAAAAAATTTTGCCTGGCCGTCTGGACAGACCGGATGAGAACAATTGTAGGAATGCCCCCATGAAAGCAATCATCCGAACAGATGGGTTTTCAAACGCCAGTTCAAAGTTTTCTGATCAGTACGGCGTTGTCTCGCCAAGCATAGTTTGCGACCCAACCTTGCATTCAATTGCCTGAACAGAGTCGGGTTTCCAAAGCACTTCTGACCGACGCAAGGCCCCTTTTTTTTCTAGAATAAACCTTGTTCATCTGCGCAGCCGCTGCCAACGCAGCACTGGCGCAACCAGGTTTTTTGACATTCAAAAGAGGTTCATGAAAAAGCTCATACGCCAGCCGTTGCCGTGGTCGATAGCTCTCATCCTTGGCGTGCAAATAGCGCTTGCTCTGCTGGCCCGCGCCACGCGTGCTGCCGGGCCATTGCCGCTGTCGGGATACGCTCGTCCGGTGATTGAGAAGTTTCTGGCTGGTCAAACAGCCGGGCTGCAAGGCAAGGTACAGATCAGCATCGACACGCCACTGTCAGGTAACCTGTTGCCGTGCACTGCGCTGGAAGTTTTTCTCCCCAGTGCCGCACCGTTACGCGGACGTGTTTCAGTCGGTGTGCGCTGCTTGGCCGAACCGCGCTGGACTCGCTATGTTCAGGCACGAATTGCTGTGATCGGCACATACCAAGCGGCGGCTCGGCCTATTGAAGCCGGGCATATCCTGACCAAGGCAGATACCGTTGTTCTAGAAGCAGACATGTCGACGTTGCCCAGCAGCGTCGTGACCGATGAAAGCCAGCTCATCGGGCAGATGGCCTTGACCCGGATTGTTGCGGGCTCGGCGCTAAGGCGCGAACAGCTGCGCGGTGTTTTAATGATTCAACAGGGACAAACCGTCAAGGTCGTCACCCGGGGCACCGGTTTTGTCGTCAGTTCAGAGGGCAAAGCCATGAACGCAGGCATCGCTGGTGCGCTGGTTCAGGTACGGATGCAGGGAGGGCAATTGCTTAGCGGCACAATCACTGCCGACGGCATCGTCGAACGAGGAAACTGAGGAAGCTGAGGCAACAGATGCACTAAATCCTTTGGCAGAAATTTTTTTTACCAGACTGGCTAAAGTTTTTTGCGCAAACTGCCGTTACGCCGGTAAGTGCTTTAGGAAACATCATGAAAATCAATCAAAACGTTACCTTTTTGAAAAACGAGATGCCTGCGCCAGTCATGACGACCGGCAAAACCAGCTCAGCGGTGGGTGGTGCCGCCGACCCGGCACAGGCGGTTGCAATCCAGGCAAGGTTGCCCGTCACCAGCGGCGATTTTGATGCTGCACACGTCGCTAAAATCCGCGAAAGTATCCATGCTGGCGACTACAAGGTAAACACCGCCAAAATCGCTGATGGGCTGATCTCGAGCGTCCGGGACCTGATTGGAAAGAACCCCACATGACCATTTCATTGGTGGAGCTTATGACGCTCGAATACGGCGCAGTCAACGAATTTCTTGCCGTGCTGAAGCTGGAAGCCGACGCCATGGCGCAAGGCCGATTCTGCGACCTTCCTCAGCTGGCTGAGCGCAAGTCTCAGTTGGCAGACCGGATTGCCATTCTTGGTCGCCATCGTGAAAGTGAGCAGGTGTCGCTGGGCTTTACGGCGGACCGCGGCGGTGCCATGGCGGCGGCCGCTGCGGGCGGAACCTTGTTGCAAGACGCCTGGCGAAAGCTGCAGACCTGCGCAGCACAGGCTCACGAATGCAACCATGCCAATGGCGTGATGGTTCACGCTCATCTTGACTTTACCCGGCAAGCGATCAATTTTCTGAAGTCTGCTGGCAGGCCGCTTTATGGACCGGACGGTGCACACTTTAGCGGAACAGCAAGTGGAAACCGTCTGGCCATGGGCTGACTCGCCCGAATGCAAATCCGAAAGCCAAAGGCAGTTTTGCGATTGAATTACTTGATCTAAACGCTAATTAATTAACGGCAATCTACATTTTTCAAGACGCCGAAAAGACCTCTCGTCAATGGCAGGGTGCATCTGGACAATTTTGCGGTTACGCCGATTTGGCCAGCAAGCTGCGCAGTCGGCTGATGACCTGGCTGTGCAGCTGGCAGACACGCGACTCGCTGACTTCCATCACAGCGCCAATCTCGCGCAGGTTGAGTTCTTCCTCGTAGTACAGACTGAGGAGCAGACGTTCGCGCTCCGGCACGGCGTCGATCGCGTCGATGAGTCGCTGCCGTAAGCCGTTTTCGAGCAAGCTCGCCAGCGGATCTCCGGTTAGCGTGCCGCCTGCATGCTCGCTGCCGCAGTGCTGGTCGATAAAGGAGTTTTCCTGTTCTTTGCGGTCAAAGTCCTCGTAGTACACCAGCTGGCAACCCTGAATTTCCTGGAGCAGGCTTTGGTAGGCCGGCAAGGGCAGATCCAGCTCAGCAGCTATCTCACCTTCGGTGGGATGACGACCAAGCTTTTGCTCCTGCGACTGTATGGCCTTGGCCACGCCGCGCGAAGACTGACGCAGGCCACGTGACACCCAGTCGTTGGCGCGCAGTTCGTCGAGCATGGCGCCTCGAATGCGCTGGCCAGCGTAAGTTTCAAATTTGGCGCCCTGGTCGTCTTGATAACGACCCAATGCATCGAGCAGGCCGATCATGCCAGCTTGGATCAGGTCGTCCAGATCCACATTGGCTGGCAGTTTGGCCATCAATTGCAGCGCCAGACGCCGAACCAGGGGCGCATGCTGCTTAAGCAGGCTCGTGGTACTTGCGGGATCGATTTTTCCCTGGCATGTGTACATTGATGTGGCGTCTTGCATTTTTGATAATCTGGCTAAATTTTTAGGGCTGCTATTTCAGTTCAAGCTGGCCAATGGCTCGATCTCACGGCCCGACATTTGGCTGGCAAGTACCAAAGGCGAGTGGTTCGCATGCGATAGGCGCGGCCAGTGAACCAGGTCTGAGGCAACCTGCGCGAAGTCTCTGGCTGCGATGCTGGCACCAAACGCCTGGACAACGCTCAGATTAAGCCGCCGCGCCTGCGCCACAAAAGGGTCGGTTCTGACAAATCCGGCAGGCTCCAGTGCCATGCCCAAGTAGCGGCTGCCAGTAGCAGCCAGGTTTGCGAGCAGGCGCTTGGCTTGCGGCGGATCGGCAGCCTCGTTGACCAACACTCGCAGGTTCGCCAAGGCATGGGCGTAGTGCAGCTTCTTGATGCACAAATAGGTTTGCGTAATGGCATCACTGTGAGCTGCGCAGACCACCAGGATATGGTCAGCGCTTGCAGCCAGGGGTGACAGTGCGCCGTCGCTGTTGACGACGGCATCAACCAGCACCAGCCGACCGACACGCGCCAGCGGCTCTGGATACTGGTCGGCGCGCTCGTCGAGCAGCAACACATCACGGCCTTGCTGCGTCAGGGCTGCCGCCAGATTGCGGGCAACGCTGCAAGCCCCGGAGTCTGCCGCGCCGCTTACCAAAGTGACGCGCCGCGCGGTGCCGACGGCCATCAGCCGCCGCAGCCCATCGGCTTGGTCGAGCATCAGCTGGTCCACAGTTCGCTCCCCATGTTGCCATCGGCTGTGAGTTGCTTTGAAGGCATTGGCGGCCTCGACGCCGCCTCGCCGGATTCCAGCGCATCGAGCAGCACACAGAGTTTGCCAAGGCCTTCGAGCAAAGCGCGACCAGGCACTGGCCGGTCTGCCCAAAGCGCCTGACCTGCCAGTTGCGCCATCACCCTGCGCGCTGTTTCGGACCAGCCTTGCTGCGCTTGTTGCAGGCCAAATACTGTGATGGCGATCTGTCCGGCAACCAGCACCTTGACCAGCCCTGTTTCTTGGTGCGGCACCTGGGTGGCTTCAAGCTGCTGGACGGCCTGTTTGAGCAGGGTGAAATACGGCACACAATCCCCTCGCCAGCCAGACCATTGCACAAGCTGCCCGGGTGATGCAAGGATGTTCGGGCTCGCCAGCAGATAACCCTGCCCGATCTGGTGACCGTTGGCATCGGCAATGCGCCTGACCACGAAACGCACGGTGGTTTCTTTTACCGCACCGGACGTTCTCGAACCCGCCCGTAGCCGAACCCGCGCTTCAGCAACTGACAGGCATGCCTTGCGGCCCTTGAAAACCACGGTTCCGGCTGGACTGAATACCAGTGCAGAGGCCAGATGTGCCAGCGTAGCCAAAGGACTGTCGGGAACACATTCAACCTGAAGACCGGCCGGCGCCGACACCACCCAGCGCAACCCGGCGAATTGCCAATCTTGAATCTGTTCTGCTGTACTTTGGCTATCGAGAAGGTAGACCAGCGGCTTGTTGTCAGTCCCATCCAGCCATGTGTCGCAAGACTGCTTTGGGCCTGGGTTGGAGCTATCTGTTGGCCTCAAGGGTATTGCCGCAAAGGGCAGGCCGGTACAGTCGGACAGCAGGGCAGTGATACGCCTGCTCTGGCCTTGAATCAGAGGCAGTTCTGGGCTGGACAAGCTGGTCACCGCAAGTGCATAGTCCTTGCAAGTGGTCTGGCTGTCAGCCTTGGCGCGGCTCAGCATGGCTTTCAGAAAGTGTTCCTCATCCATGGAGGGTGCTGACAATTGTCGCCATAGCTCACGGGTCTGGTCAAAGCCAATATCGGCATCCGACAGGGCTGTAGCGCTGGAGGTTAATTCTTTGGCGTTGTGCGCCAGCGTGTTTATCAATTGCTGACATTGCAGACGCAGACGCTCGCTGACAGCTTCGGCTGCCACGACTTTGGCGTTATCACCCCTGTTTGCGGATGATTCTTCAAGATCAGCTTCACCCGCGATAAACATGGAACTCTGGCTTCTGGCTTCAAACGCACTGTCGATCAGGCTTTTGCGGTCGCCCAGCATCAGATGCTCCGGGACTTTTTGTCCGCTGGAAACATAATGGACTGGCAACTGGTGACGGATCACGATATCGATCACAGCACCGGGGTGCGTTGCTTCATCCACTTTGGTCAAAACACAACCTGCCAGACCAATGCTGTCGTGTGCCGGGGCAGCCTGGCGGTATGCCTGGACCACTTCATTGAGCGTATCGCCATGACTGGCTGCATTGAGCAACAGCAGGCGCTTGACCGGCCGGCTGACACCGCACAGCATCGCGATCTGGTCTGACACCGCGCGGTCGCGCTGGCTCATGCCAACCGTATCAATCAGCACCATGTGCTTGTCCTGCAGGCTTGCAAGGACGGTTTCCAGGTCGCCTACATCCTTGACCGCATGCACCGCCACGCCCAGGATCTGCCCGTAAATACGCAACTGTTCGTAAGCGCCGATGCGGTAACTGTCGGTGGTAATCAGCGCAAGTTTTGCAGCCCCGAAGCGCAGCACGCAACGTGCCGCCAGTTTGGCTGTGGTGGTGGTCTTGCCCACGCCCGTCGGCCCCATCAGGGCATAGACGCCACCCTCAATCATCAGGGCATCCTCGTCTTCAAGCACGGGCATCTGGTTGGCCATGGCCGATTTCAGGTAGTCCAGCCCGCTCGCATGGTTCAAGCCAGCGGGCAAGTTTGCCAGCAGGTCTCTGGCCAGGCGAGCGCTAAAGCCAGCGCCCAGCAGGGTGCGCATCAGTTGGCCACGCAGCGGATCGCGCCGCTGGGTTTTGTTCCATGCCAGCCCGGCCAGTTGCTCTTCGATCATGCCGCGCATGGAATGGATTTCGCGCAGGACGCTGGTGTCGCCGCTGCGTGCGTCGACAGCCACAGGCAGTGACGCGCAAGGCACCGGGAGCATTGTGGAGGGCTGCTCTGAAAGTACCGGGGGAGCGACATTCAGCGCAGTACGGTCGGCGGGTATTTCCAGTGAAGCGACGACTTCCACCCCGGCAGCAGTCATGCTGCTCGACACAATAATGGCCTCCTGCCCCAGTTGCTCGCGCATCAGCCGCAGCGCCTTCAAAATGGAAGGCGCGGCAATTGCCAGAGTTCGTACTGACAAGGGCGGGTTATGGGTCATGATTTGCCACCGATCGTGGCAGTAACGCGGATGGTTCGGGTGTCCGGGATCTCGGATTGCGACAGCACCTTGAGCTCGGGCAGGCTACGGCGCAAAAAGCGCGCCAGCAGTACCCGCAGCGGATGCTGCACCACCAGCACAGCTGGCAGACCCAGTTGCGCCTGGCGCGCCATGGCTGCCTCGGTTTGCTTCAGCAGGTTGTCTGCCAGCCCGGGCTCCAGGCCGTTGCTGTTCGACAGCGCCTGCAGCAGCATGCGGTCAAGCGAGCTGTCCAGGCCGATGACCTGTAGTGGCTCGTGGCCAGGGTAAATATCCTGGACAATCGCCCGCCCCAGGGCCAACCGGGTCAGTGAGGTCAGTTCCATCGTGTCAGTCAAGGCTGGTGCATGCTCGGCCAGCACATCAAGAATAGTGCGCATGTCGCGGATCGGAACGCTTTCGTCGAGCAGGTTCTGGAGTACCTTTTGCACGCTCGTCAAAGGCAGCGCCTTTGGCACCAGATCCTGAACCAGCATCGGCGACTCCTTGCCGATGCGGTCTAGCAGCTGCTGCACTTCCTGGCGTCCAAGCAGCTCGGCTGAATGCAAATAAATCAGGTGGTTCAGGTGTGTGGCAACGACCGTGCTGGCATCAACCACCGTGTAGCCGTAGACCTGGGCCTGTTCGCGCAGGGTGGCGTCAATCCAGATCGCCTCCAGGCCAAAGGCTGGATCTTTGGTCTGCGTACCGGGAAGCGTTGCGCTGACCTGCCCTGGGTTGATGGCCATCCACTGACCCGGCGTAGCCTCGCCGCGTCCAATTTCGACGCCCTTGAGCTTGACGACATAAGCGTTTGGTTTGATTTCCAGGTTGTCGCGGATGTGCACCACCGGCACCAGGAAACCAACATCTTGCGCGAACTTCTTGCGGATGCTCTTGATCCGACCTAGCAGTTCACCGTTTTGCGCCGTGTCCACCATGGAAATGAGCCGGTAGCCAACCTCAAGCCCAAGCGGGTCAACCAGCGCCACATCGTCCCAGCTGGCATCTTGGGACTCTGCCGCGACAGGTGAGGGGGCAGGCGCTGCCGCAACTGCCGCAGACGTGACGGCGGCTTTTTGCATCACGCGCCGCCCCATCCAGATCAGGCCTCCGGCGATCAAAAGGAAGGCGATATTCGGCATGCCCGGAATCATGCCCATCATGCCGATGACGCCAGCCGTCAGGAACAGCACCTGCGGATTGGCGAACAGCTGGCCAGTCAGCTGACCGCCAACATCCTCGTCGGTGGTCACGCGCGAGACAATCACGCCAGCTGCGGTTGAAACCACCAGTGCCGGAATCTGCGCGACCAGGCCGTCGCCAATGGCCAGCAAGGTATAGGTGGTGCCCGCCTCAGCAAAACTCATGTCGTGCTGGGCAACACCGACGATCAGACCGCCGATGATATTGATGACCAGGATCAGCAGGCCGGCCACCGCATCGCCGCGAACGAACTTGCTGGCACCGTCCATCGAGCCATAAAAGTCGGCCTCCTGCGAGACCTCGGCACGGCGTTTGCGCGCCACGTCCTCGCCAATCAGGCCGGCATTCAGGTCGGCGTCAATGGCCATCTGTTTGCCTGGCATGGCATCAAGTGTGAAACGCGCGCCGACTTCGGCGATGCGGCCTGCGCCCTTGGTGATGACCATGAAGTTGATCACCACCAAAATGATGAAGACCATGACGCCGACAGCAAAATTTCCACCTACCAGGAAATGGCCGAAAGCCTCGATTACCTTGCCGGCCGAATCCGGGCCGGTATGACCGTGCATCAATATAACGCGAGTCGATGCGACGTTTAGCGATAGGCGCAACAGAGTGGTAAAAAGCAGCACCGCTGGAAAGGCAGCAAAGTCCAGCGCCTTCATGGTGTACATGCTGACCAGCAGCACCATGATCGACAGCGCAATGTTGAAAGTGAACAGCAGGTCAAGCAGGAATGGCGGCAGCGGGAGCACCATCATGCTCAGGATCAGAATGATCAGGATCGGGCCGACCAGGCCCTTGCCCTTGTCGCTGCCGATCAGCATTGTCGGCAACCGCCTGAGTGAATCCATCGCGCTCATGCCGGACTTCCTTCGGTATCGAGTGTTTCAGGTACCAGCAGGTTCGTTGGTCTTGGTGGCAGGGCGCCGCCTTCGGTGGTCTGGCGGCTCAGCTGGTAAGACCACGCTAACACCTCGGCCACGGCGGCATACAAGGCAACCGGAATTTCGGCATCAAGCCGGGTATGGCGGTACAGGGCTCGCGTCAGCGGCGGCGCTTCAAGAACCGGAATGTTGTGCTCCCGGGCAAGTTCCCGAATGCGCAGGGCCACCAGGTCGGTCCCCTTGGCAATAACGCGCGGCGCACGCATGTCTTTGTCGCTGTACTTCAGGGCGACGGCAAAGTGCGTTGGATTTGTGACGATGATGTCGGCCTTGGGCACCTCGGCCATCATGCGGCGCTTGGCCATCTGCTGCTGCTGGCGCCGGATTTGCGCCTTGATCTGCGGGTCACCGTCACTTTCCTTTTGCTCCTGGCGCAGATCTTCGCGTGACATGCGCAGCTTTTTATGGTGGCTCCACAACTGGTATGGAACATCAATGCCAGCCACCAGCAGCATCGAGCCGATGATGAGCATGCAGGTTTTGGCAACAAGCTGCAGGGTATGTGCCAGGGCCTCATGCACCGGCTCGCTCATTAGCCCCATGATGTCGGGCAAGCTTCTTGAAATGACCCACCAGGCAATGCCCCCGACCAGCAGCGACTTGACAAGGGTCTTGATCAATTCAGCTAAAGTTTCGGTTGAAAACATGCGGCCGAGTCCGGCCACCGGATTGAGCTTGGAAAATTTAGGCAGCAGCAACTTTCCGGAGAGCAGCCAGCCGCCCAGCAGCATGGGGGCGACCAGCGCAGCCACCACCATTGCTGCCAGCAGCGGTGTCAGAGCCTGAAGCGCATGGACGATGGAGCTGCCAGCCTGCATCATCATTTGCGATGAATCAAAGGCCGTTGCCCGCTCAAACTGCAGGCCATTTCTCAATGCGCTGCCCAGATGGTTGGCCATCAGAGAGCCGCTTGCCCACAGGCCAGCCAGCCCAGTGGCCAGCATCACAAAAGTGCCGAGCTCACGCGAGCGCGCAACCTGCCCTTCCTCATGGGCCTTTTCCAGCCGTTGCTGCGAGGCTGGTTCGGTTTTTTCGAGATCGCTTTCTTCCGCCATCAATGCTCCGGAGCATCAGACGCAAGCCGCCTGACTTAAGGAATTATTCAGGCTTGAGGTCAATGCCATTAGGCCGAACAAACCAGCGAAAAACCAGTTCTTCGGCAAATCAAGCCAGCCAACGGTCAAAAGCCAAGACTGGCCAGCAAGTCGTCAACCTGTTCCTGACCCTGGACAGCGTCTGATGAGCCAGGCACGATCTGCGGCCCGTGCAACAGACCGTGGGAGGTGTCGTGGCGTTTGTCAGGCGGCGCATTGTCAACCAGCAACTGCAGCAGCTGGGTGTCCATGTCTTTGATCACATGCATCATCTTTTTAATGACCTGGCCTGTGAGATCCTGGAAATCCTGCGCCATCATGATCTCAGTCAATTGGGCATTGGTGGCACCGACCTGCTGCGGCACAGCGGCCAGGTATGCGCGGTTGTCAAGCACCAGTTCGCGCGCCGCATCGAGCTCGACAGGGTGCTCGAACCAGGCATCCCAGCGCTCGGTCAAGCCTTTAGCCTGGCTGGCCAAGTTATCCTGAATCGGCTGGGCAACGTCGATGGCATTGAGCGCCCTTTCGGCAGCGCGCTCAGTCATCTGGGCAATATAGCCAAGCCGGTCGCGCGCATCTGGAATGGCCTCGGCCGCCTTGGCGATACCCTTGTCCAAACCAAGCTCGCGTATGCTTTCACGCATCTGCCGTGTCAGCTGCCCAATGCGGTGGACCAGTTGCTCGGCCGAATCAGCAACCGGTACACCAGAAGCGTTTTTCTGCGGCATATCAGGCACTCTCTTTTGCGATTTTTTCAAAAATCTTGGTGATTTTTTCTTCCAGCGTGATGGCTGTAAACGGTTTGACAACATAGCCGTTGGCACCCGACTGGGCGGCGGCAACGATATTTTCTTTTTTCGCCTCTGCTGTCACCATCAGGACCGGCAGTTTGGCCATGGTCGGATCGGCGCGGATCGCCTGCAGCATGGCAAGACCGTCCATGTTGGGCATGTTCCAGTCGGACACCACAAAACCATAGTTGCCGCCTTTGAGCTTTTCAAGACCAATGGCGCCGTCTTCGGCTTCATCAACATTGACAAACTCCAGTTCCTTGAGCAAGTTGCGAATAATCCGGCGCATGGTCGGAAAGTCGTCCACCACCAGGATTTTTATATTTTTGTCTACCACTTTTACTCCAAAAAAATTTGATGTCCATACACACTGTGCGCATGCACCGTTGCCCTTGCGCAAAAAACTTCTCGCTGCTTCGCTACACCCGGTTTGCCAACTGACCGAACGAGCGCAGGTGCGCCATGACCCGCTGGCTTATTTCTTGTAGGGGCACAACCTCGTGCGCAGCGCCCAGGGCAATGGCTTCGCGCGGCATGCCGAACACGACACAGCTGGCCTCGTCCTGGGCCAGGGTGAAGGCACCTGCCTGGCGCATGCGCAGCAGGCCGTCGGCACCATCGCGACCCATGCCGGTCAAGATGACGCCTATTGCATTTTTTCCGGCATGCCGGGCTGCCGAATCAAACAGCACATCAACTGACGGCCGGTGGCGATTGACCGGCGGCTCTTGGTCCACCTGGGCGACGTAATTGGCACCACTGCGAACCAGTGACAGATGAAACCCACCGGGTGCAATGTAGGCATGACCAGGCAAGATTCTTTCGCCCTGGACGGCTTCAGAAACCACAATGCGACACAGGCTGCTTAGCCGCTCGGCAAACGATCGGGTGAAACCGGCGGGCATGTGCTGAGCGATCATGATGGCCGGGCAGTCTGGCGGCAGGGGCTGCAGCACCTCCCGGATGGCTTCAGTCCCGCCTGTAGAAGCGCCGATGATGATGAGCTTTTCAGTGCTCAGCAAGGGGCTTCCCAGCAGCGGTGCGTCGGTCACCCTAGTGTAGTGTTGCATATGTATTGAACTTTTATATGAACATCCACTCCAAAGCTGATTACTTCAGTTTAGAGGGATAGCAAAATGAACAATCGCAGGGTAGTAGTCGAATTTGGCCAAGATGA